>CAXRGK010000213.1:0-17486 GCA_964230145.1 Burkholderiaceae bacterium
GTGTCGGCAGCCAGGGTGTGGCGTACCGGCTCCGCCTGTGCGGGTTCGCTGGAAGGGATGCAGTCTTGCGCCACGCGCGAGATGGTGTGCAGCTGCAGGCGCTTGGAGGGCAGCTCGCGCTCGGCTTGCGCTGCCGCCACGGGCTCGAGCACCGGACGGCCGCCCTGTTCACGCACACGCAGATAATGCGTCTGGCCGCCGCGCAGGGGCATGGCGGTGATGGTGTCGGGCTGGTCCTTGGGACGCTGGCCCACTTGCATCTGGCGCGCGCCAAGTTCGACGTTGCCCGGGCTGTAACACAGGTCGCTGTAGGCGCCCTTGATCAGCGAGGCGTGGTAGGTCCCGTTGACAAAGATAGAGGTGGCGCCTTGCAAGCGCACATCTTCGAGGCTGTAGACCACGACGCGCGACTGCCTGGCGCTGATGGCAGGCGCACTGGCGTAGCTCTGGCCCAGAACGTCGATGCGACCGCTGGATGATTCAATGGCGGTGTTGGATGTTTGTGCCCAGCTCAGGCACGCGACCATGCTCAACAGCCAGATCGCCAATTTTTTCGAAACCATCAAATTCTCCAAGGGGAACCCACAAAAAATCTGACAGGTTTTTTGAAGGCCTATCAGATTTATTAATGCTTTAAGTCGCATTTAAGAGGTTATGGGTCAGCCTTGTCTCGTACAACCCCGAATTGGGGGGTCAAAGTGCGATTAACGTAAAAAATCACGGTTTCGTTGTTCTGCACCCTGCTAGAGGTCGTCTCTGCGGGCAAATGCGTTCGGCCATGACAGGTCATACCGCAGGAGACGGTGCTGTTCGCGTGCAGAGCCGCGCACCTACAGCGGGTTTATTTCAGCGCGAGAACTTTTTGTCGCCGTAAGGGCAGTAGCCCGGCCTGGGGCCAACTTGTGGATGTTTGCGACAGGTGTCGGGGCGCTGCTCGTACACGGTGCAGCGGCGGGTCTGCGGGTGCAGGTTCGCGCAGTCGCCATTGGCGCGGCGCGCCAGCGTGAAGATGCTGTTGCGGAAATTAAAGTGATCGATCAGGCCGGCTTTTTCGAGCCGCTTGGCGATCTGTTTGGGCGCGTCGTGCTCGGCCTCGAAGGGGTCGACCAAGCCCAGACGAATGAGGTCGGGCAGGCGCACCTCGACCGGCATGGTGCAACAGTTGGCCGCGCAGCTGTCACACAGGCCGTTGCGGTAACGGGTCCAAGTGTCGCAACGGTCAACGTCAACAACGGCGATGGGGGATCTCACACCATATTATCCCAGGCGTGCAGCGCCTCGGAGCAGTACATGAGTGCCGGGCCACCGCCCATGTAGACGCAGACCGCCAGCATTTCTTCGAGTTCCGCCTTGGTGGCGCCCAAGCGCTTGAGCGCCTTGACATGAAAGCCGATGCAGCCAGAACAGTGCTGCGTGATGCCAATCGCCAACGCGATCAGCTCCTTGTGCTTTTCGCTGAGTGCGCCGTCGGCCAGTGAGGCCCTGGCCAGTTGGCCGAAACCCTGCATGGCTTCGCTCTGCGATTTGCGCAACGGTCCAAGCTGGGCGTTGATGTTCTGGATCAGGCTGCTGTGGTCAAAGGTGCTCACGGGTTTGCTCCATTCTGAAGGCTGCACAATCGGCGCATGCACCGATCCAATTGGCTGGCCCTGGGGGCCATTTTGCTGTGGGCCAGTCTGGCCATGCTGGGCCTGCGCCTGTCCCATCTGCCACCTTTTTGGCTGACGGGCGTGGCGCTGCTGATGGGCAGTGTGATCGCCTTGCCGCTGTCGCGCCTTGATTTTTCTCAGTGGCGCCTGCCCCTGCGGACGCTGGCGCTCGGGGTGTATGGCCTGTTCGGTTTTCATTTTTTGCTGTTCATAGCCTTGCGGCACGCGCCGCCGGTGCAGGCCAATCTGGTGAACTACCTCTGGCCGCTGGGCATGGTGGTGCTGGCACCGCTGCTGCTGCCAGGCATGCGGTTGACGCTGCGCCACGCGCTGGCCGCCGGGATCGGCTTTGCTGGTGCGGCCCTGGCCATCACGGGCGGGCGCGCGGTCGAAGGCGGGCTGGCCTGGGGCTATCTGCCTGCACTGGGTTCAGCCTTCGTGTGGGCCAGCTATTCGCTGCTGACGCAGCGGGAGCCGCCGTTCAGCACCTCGGCCATCGGGCTCTTTGCCCTGGTGTCGGGCACGCTGTCGCTGCTTTGCCATGTTTTGCTGGAGCCGCCAGCCCAGGTGCGCAGCGAAGACTGGCCGGCCCTGCTGCTGATGGGGCTGGGGCCATTGGGTGCAGCTTTCTATTTGTGGGATGCAGCCCTCAAGCAGGGCAATCCGCAGCAGATCGGCCTGCTGAGCTTCCTCACGCCCTTGCTGTCAACACTGCTGCTGCTCTGGAGCAGCGGGCAGGCGGTCAGTCTGACGGTGGCCGGCGCAGCAGCCCTGATTGTGGGCGCCGCTTGGCTGGGGCGTGCGCGCTGAAAGGCGCCGCTCAGCGCGGCATCAGCGTGGCGGGGTCGTCGCTGTCGAGCACTTGCTCGGCCCAGGGTTTGAGCTTGTCGGCGTTGGACAGGAGGATGCGTTGTTTGACCGCCAGCACCTGGGACGGGTGCATCGAGAAGCTGCGCAGGCCCAGGCCCAGCAGCAGTTTGGTCATGGTGACGTCGCCGGCCATTTCGCCGCACACCGACACGCCTTTGCCCTGCGCACGGCAGGCAGCGATCGTGTCGGCCACCAGGCGCAGCACGGCCGGGTGCAGCGGGTCGTACAGGTGTGCCACCGATTCGTCGGCGCGGTCGATGGCCAGGGTGTACTGGATCAGGTCGTTGGTGCCGATCGAGAGGAAGTCGAAGTATTTGAGGAACAGCCGCAGCGACAGGGCGGCGGCCGGGATTTCGATCATGGCGCCCAGGCGCACCGGGCCGTGCACCATGGCTTTGCGGTCGAGGTCCTGGCGGGCTTGTTCGATGAGTTGCAGGGTTTGGCGTATCTCGCTGGCATGCGTGAGCATCGGGATCAGCAGGTTGACCTTGCCGTGCGCCGCAGCGCGCAAGATGGCGCGCAGCTGGGTGAGGAACATGGACGGGTCGGCCAGGCTCCAGCGGATGGCGCGCAGGCCCAGCGCAGGGTTGAGGTGGGCGGCGTCGTGCCGGGTGTCATCGAGCGGCTTGTCGGCGCCCACGTCGACGGTGCGGATAGTGACCGGCAGGCCGTTCATGCCTTCGACCGCGCGGCGGTAGGCCTGGTACTGCTCTTCCTCGTCCGGCAGGTTGCCCTGGCGGCCCATGAACAGGAATTCGGAGCGGAACAGTCCCACGCCGACCACGCCCGTGGCGAGCGCGGCGGCCGCGTCTTCGGGCATTTCGATATTGGCCAGCAGTTCGATTTTTTCGCCGTCGAGGGTGACGGCGGGGGTGTGGCGCAGGCGCGCCAGGCGTTCGCGTTCGACCTGGCCCTGACGCTGCTTGAAGCTGTATTCGGACAGGATGATGGGCGAGGGATCGACGATGATCACGCCGGCATCACCGTCGATGATGACCCAGTCGTCCTGCTTGACCAGCTGGCTGCCAGTGCGGGCACCAACCACGGCCGGGATGTCGAGGCTGCGCGCCACGATGGCGGTGTGGGAGGTCTTGCCGCCCACGTTGGTGACGAAGCCGGCGAACACGCTTTGCTTGAACTGCAGCATGTCGGCGGGCGACAGGTCGTGCGCCACCAGCACCAGGGGCACGTCGGTGTCTTCGAGGTGCAGCTCCTGCTGCGGGCGCTGGGGCTGCGGCACGCGCGCCATGGGCGAGCCGGTGCCCTTGAGGCTTTGCAGCACGCGCTCGGCCACCTGTTCCATGTCGGCCTTGCGTTCGCGCAGGTAGGGGTCTTCCATCTCGTCGAACTGCCGTCCGATGATTTCGAGCTGGCTGGTCAGCGCCCATTCGGCGTTGTAGAGGCGCTCTTCGATCCACTGGCGCACACCGGCCGTCAGCTCCTCGTCTTCGAGCAGCATGAGGTGCACGTCAAGCAGGGCAGCCAGTTCGTGCGGCGCGTCTTTGGGCAGGTCTTTCTGCAAGCGCTGGAGTTCTTCGATGACTTCGTCACGGGCACGGCGCAGGCGGCCGATTTCGGCGTGCACCTGATCGGCCTGGATGAAGTAATGCGCCACATCCACCCGGCTGGAGGCGACCAGCACGGCGCGGCCGATCGCAATGCCGCGCGCCACCGCCAGGCCGTGGATGCTGAAGGTCATTTATTCGCCCTCGCCAAACTTGTCGGCCATGAGCGCCAGGATGGCATCCAGCGCTTCCTGCTCACGGTCGCCGGCGGTTTCGAGCACCACCTCGCTGCCCAGGCCGGCGGCCAACATCATCACGCCCATGATGCTTTTGGCATTGACGCGGCGTTCGCCTTTGCTCAACCACACATCGCAGGGAAAGCTGCCGGCCAGCTTGGTGAGCTTGGCCGAGGCGCGGGCGTGCAGTCCGAGCTTATTGCTGATGGTCGTGGTGGCCTGGGGCATGGTTTCGTTGTCCTGTCTGGTTCTGGGGGGCGGTGCAGCCCACGGGCATGATGCCCTGCGCACCACCGGTCTGGGCGCGTGTGGCCAGGGCTTCGAGGCTTTCGTGGCGGTAGCACACGCTGCGCAGCAGCATGGGCAGGTTGGCGCCAGCCACCAGGCGGGTGGTGACGCCATCGCCCAGTTTTTGTGCCACGTTGCAGGGGGTGGCGCCAAACACGTCGCTGAGCACCAGTATCTGTTCGGTGCCAAGCCGGTGCATGGCCTGCTGGGCGCGCGTGAGGCTGGCTTCGGGGTCTTCGTCGGGCAGCACATCGACCGCTTGCACGCCAGCCGCGCAGTCGGGGAACACGTGCAGGGCGCAGTCGCGCAGGGCGCTGGCCAGCGGGGCGTGGGCGATGATGAGGATGCCGTTCATGTCAGTCGCCATTATCGGCGCGCTGCAGCAGGAAAAAGAGCCAGGACAGCAGCGAACAGATGCCGAACGCACCGAAAGCGACCTGGTAGGCCTGCACCGTGTCCAGGCCCAGGCTGCGTGCCAGGTCAACCCCCAGCCCGATGCCCCACTGCACCACGAAGATGCCTGCAAAGATGACCAGGTTGTAGGCCGAAAGGGCCCGCCCCGCCAGATGGGGCGGGAAAGCCATGCCGACCGCCGGTTGTGCCAGCGAGACGAAGGTGCTGCACACGCAAAAAGCGGCCAGCATGGCCGCGACGCCCGCCCCCGCCGAGGGGCCCACAAAGACCAGTGCCGCCAGCATGAACAGGCTCAGTGGAAAACCACGGGCGATCAGCAGATCGGCATGGATGCCACGGCGCGCCAGTGCCGGCGTGATCCAGCCCCACAGCCAGAAGCTGGCGAGCATGGACAGGTTGATGGCGAACAGGCCGGTGGCCGACTCCAGCGCGGACCAGCCAGCCACTTGCGTCATCCATGGCCCTGCCCACAGCGTCTGGATGGCGACCATGCCGCCGTAGCTGAAAAAGCCGATGGGCGTCAGGCGCCAGAAATAGCGGCTGCGCCAGACGGCGCCATAACCGCCATCGTCGGCCACTGCGGCCTGCGCCGCCGGTGTGCTGCGGTGCCAGGCTGGCACCAGCAGTCGAATGGCGAGCATGGAAACCGCGATGCACACCGCCATGGCCACGAAGATCGCGCGCCAGCCCCAGATGGGCAGCAGCCACTGCACCGGCAAGGTGGCCGCCACCATGCCCAGCGAGCCGGTCATGAGCATCCAGGAGTTGGTGCGCAGCTGGGTGCTGGCATTGAACCAGCGGCGGTAGCCGGTCAGCGGCGCCATGAGGCAGGCGCTCACGCCCACGCCGCACAGCACGCGCGCCAGCAACAGGCCGCCAAAACTCTCGGCCTGCGAGAAGGCCACGCAGCCCAGTACCGCCACCGTCAGGAAAGCCAGGATGACGCTGCGCGGACCGTAGCGGTCCAGCCAGCGACCCAGCGGCAGTTGTGTCAGCGAGAAGCCAAAGAAGTAGCCGCCGGCCAGCAGTCCCAGATCGCGCGCCTGCAGGCCGAGCTCCTGCGTGAGCGTGGGCGAGAGCGTGGCCGTGATCGCCCGCACCAGCGCAGAAAAGAAATAGGCCAGTGCGAAAGCCAAAAAGACGATCACCGCCAGGCCACGGGAGAGGTGGTGCGTACTCATGGCTGCAGCCCCTCAAACAAGGTCTGCGCCAGCTGGGGCTGGGCCTTGGGGGCGTAGACCACGGCATGGACCACCCGGAGGTGGTCGCCTTCGGCCAATGCGCCCCACACGGCGTGGGCCACGACCGGCTGGCCATCGCTACGCCGGCCCTGGGCCTGCACGCGCTGCGAAGCGCCCAGCGGCAGCAGGCCGGAGCGGGACCAGGGTTCGGTCTGGGCAGGGGCCTGGATCTGCAGGTGGGCCAGCGTGGCCTGCTGCCAGCCCTGCAGCACCGCCTGGGCATCCATGCCTGGGGCCAGCGCCGCCGTCATCACCGCCACCATGGCGTTGCCGGATTCGCAGCCGGCCACGGCCAGCTGCACCGGCGCGCCGCCCAGCGGCACCTCGCGTGTGGTGCGATCGGGCTTGCAGGGCAGTTGGGCCTTGAGGTTCGTGCCTTCAAAAGTGATCTGGCGCCAGTTCTGCTCGGGGGTGCAGGCGGCCAGGCAGGCCGCAAGGGCCAGCATCAGGAAGATTCGCATGCGGGCCATTGTAGGAGTGAGACCCTCCAGCAGCTGTCATGTTCAAGTCGTGGTTGTCATGCCCCAGCTTGAGCGGGCAAGCCATGGCGCTTCGGGTCAAGCCTGAGGATGACACTGTGAGGGCCAAAGGTGACATGGTGAGGTTCGGGTTTTGGCGACAATGGCTGCATGAATGCACTTGATGGAATCCGAGTTCTTGACCTGTCGCGCGTGCTGGCAGGCCCGTGGTGTACACAGAATCTGGCCGATCTGGGAGCCGATGTGATCAAGATCGAGCGCCCCGGCAGCGGCGACGACACCCGCGGCTGGGGCCCGCCCTTCCTCAAGGACGCCGAAGGCCGTGACACGGCCGAAGCGGCCTACTACCTGGGCGCCAACCGCAACAAGCGTTCGCTGACCTGCGACATCGCGCAGCCCGAAGGCCAGCAGCTGATCCGCGATCTGGTGAAGCACTGCGATGTGTTCATCGAAAACTTCAAGGTCGGCGACATGGCGCGCTACGGGCTGGATTACGCCAGCCTCTCGGCCATCAACCCCAGGCTGGTGTACTGCAGCGTGACCGGCTTTGGCCAGACCGGACCCTACAAGGACCGCGCGGGGTACGACTACGCGGTGCAGGGCATTGGCGGCCTGATGAGCATCACCGGCGAGCGCGACGACCTGGGCGGGGGTCCGCAGAAAGTGGGTGTGGCCGTGGCCGACCTGTTCACCGGCATGTACGCCACCGTGGCCATTCTGGCGGCCTTGCGCCATGCCGAGCGCACCGGCGACGGCCAGCACCTGGACATGGCCTTGCTTGATGTGCAGGTGGCCATGCTTGCCAACCTGGGCGCGAACTACCTGGTCAGCGGCAAAGTGCCGGGCCGCGCCGGCAATGCGCACCAGAACATCGTGCCTTATCAGGTGTTCGAGGTGAAGCCGCCCGAGGGCAGCGCTGCAGGCTCGCGCGACCACATCATCCTGGCGGTGGGCAACGATGGACAGTTTGCCAAGTTCTGCGCGGTGGCCGGCGTGCCCGAACTGGCCAAGGACCCGCGTTACGCGCTCAACCAGGACCGGGTGCGCCACCGCGGTGAGCTGGTGCCACTGCTCGAAGGCATTCTGAAAACCCGCACCAAAGCCGACTGGCTGGCTGCGCTCGAAGCCGCCAAGGTGCCATGCGGCGCGATCAACAACCTGGCGGAGGTGTTTGCGGACGGGCATGTGCATGCGCGCGAGATGGTGAGCACCTGGCAACACCCCGTCAAACCGGACCTGAAACTGGTGGCCAGCCCCATCAAGATGAGCCGTACACCGGTGCGCCAGGACTTGCCGCCGCCGCTGCTGGGGCAACACACGCAGGATGTGCTGTCGGATGTGCTGGGCTACAGCGCGGCGCAACAGCAGGCGCTGCGGGACAAAGGGGTGATCTGATGGCGAACTACCTGCTCGTGCATGGTGCCTGGCACGGCGCCTGGTGCTGGCGCCGCGTGTTGCCGCTGCTCACGCAAGCTGGGCACCGGGTGCACGCGGTCACCCTGACCGGGGTGGGCGAGCGTGCACACCTGCTGAGTCCGGCCATCGATCTGGAAACCCACATCACCGACGTCATGGCCGCCATGGACGCCGAAGAGATGGACGATGTGGTGCTGGTGGTGCACTCCTATGCGGGCATGCTGGGCACCGCGGTGGCGGATCGGCGGCCCGAGCGGCTCAAGCATCTGGTGTATCTGGACGCGGTGCTGCCCAAACCGGGTGAGAGCTGGAGCAGCACCCACGCCAGCGCCACGCGCAATGCGCGCATTGCGGCGGCGCAGGCCGACCCGCTGTTCGGGTTTCCGGCACCCGATGCGTCGGTGTTTGGCCTGGAAGCCGAGGACCATGCCTGGGTGCAGCGCCGTCAGACGCCGCATCCCGGCAAACCCTACACGCAGGTGCTGAACTTTGATCCGAAACGGGTGGCCTCGGTGCCACGCACCTTTGTCAACTGCACACGGCCACCGCTGGCCACGATCGACATCAGCCGCCTGCGCATGCGCGACCCGGCGTTCTGGGATGGCGCCTGGCTGCCAGGCTCACAGGTGGTGGAGATGGCCACCGGCCACGATCCGATGGTCAGCGATCCGCAGGGATTGGCCAAGATCCTGATGGCATTGGACCCTGCCTGACCCCGGGAAATGGGGGCGCTTTTACAATCGCCCTCATGAACCGCCTGTCTTTCATCGCCACTTTGCTGGCCGGCGCCTTGGTGTTGTCGGGCTGCGGCCAGGAACGTGCGCCCGAGTCTTCGTTCGTGCTGCTCGATGGCAGCAAGATCAGCACCGAACAGCTCAAAGGCAAGGTGATGCTGGTGAACTTCTGGGCCACCAGCTGCACCACCTGCGTGGCCGAGATGCCCGAGCTGGTCGCCACTTACAACAAGTACAGAGACAAAGGCTACGAGACCCTGGCCGTGGCCATGAGCTACGACCCGCCCGCCTATGTGGTGAATTTCACCGAGACGCGCAAACTGCCCTTCAAAGTGGCTATCGACAACACCGGCGCCAATGCCAGGGACTGGGGCGATGTGAAGCTCACACCCACCACCTACCTGGTCAACAAGCGCGGCGAGATCGTCAAGCGCTACGTGGGCACGCCAGACTTCGCTGAACTGCACCGGCTGATCGAGAAGCTGCTGTCCGAGGCGTAGGCCATTTTTCAGTCATCCTCGCCCCGTTCCGTCATCCACAGATTCCCCGGTCAAGCCGGGGAATGACCTTCAGAGATGCAGGCCTGACGGCAGAAGGCCCTCAGTCCTTGCGGAAATGGTCGTGGCAAGCCTTGCAGGTGGGTGCGGCTGAACCAAAGGCGGCCTTGAGGTTGTCAAGGTTACCGGTCTTGGCGGCGGCCACCAGCTTGGCCACTTCGGCCTGGTTCTTGTCGGCTGCTTCCTTGAACTTGGCCGACTCTTTCCAGATCTCGGGCTTGGCACGTGTTTCGCCTTTGTCGCTGCCTTCCACAAAAGCGGTGTAGGGCAGCTTGCCCACGACGGCCAGCACGTCGGCGTTTTCAGCGGCGGCCTTGGCATCGAAGGGCACCTTGCCTTGGGCCATGGCGCCCAGGCGGCCGAAATGTGCTGCCATCAGCGTGAAACCGGCCTTGCGGTATTTGATGGCGTCTTCGGGTTTGGCAAATTGGGCGTGGGCCGGCAGGGCGCAGGCCAGGCTGCCCAGCAGGCTGATGAGTGCAACGGTTTTTTTCATGCGGGTCTCCTGAATTTGGGTGATGATCTTGGGCCGTGCAGTCTCGCACGTTTCGCCGATTTTTGCTCCAAGGAAACCCCTGTCCATGGTCACTGTGCGCATCTGGGATCTGCCCACCCGTCTTTTCCACTGGCTGCTGGCCGCCTGCGTGATCGCCCTGGTGGTGACCGGCAACATCGGCGGCAATGCGATGGTCTGGCACTTCAGGCTGGGCTATGCGGTGCTGACCTTGCTGCTGTTTCGCTTGGTCTGGGGCTTGGTGGGCGGGTATTGGTCCCGCTGGGGGCAATTGTTTCTGGCTCCGTCCCATGTGCTGGCCCATTTGCGCGGCAGCGCTGCCCGTCCGCCGTGGGCCGGGCACAACCCGATCGGGTCCTGGTCGGTGCTGCTGATGCTGCTGTGGCTGCTGCTGCAGGTCAGCACCGGCCTGGTCAGCGATGACGAAATTGCCAATGCCGGGCCACTCACGGCGCTGGTGTCGGGCGCCACGGTGAGTGCAGCCACCGCCTGGCACAAGGGGGCAGGCAAGCTGGTGCTGATTTTTCTGGTGCTGGGACATGTCAGCGCCATCGCCTGGTACCGCCTGCGCAAAGGCCAGTCCCTGGTGCCGCCGATGCTGCACGGCGACAAGACCTTGTCCGGACCGGTGACGCCCTCTCGCGACTGCCTGCCCCAACGTGTGCTGGCGGTGCTGCTGTTGCTGGTGTGTGCAGCCGCTGTGCGCTGGCTTGTGGGCCTGGGCGGGACATGAGCCCCCCGGGCTTGCCGCTACACTGGCTGCTGGACCACTCCTGAACTGCACTTTGGATAAGCCCGAGATCGAATTGTTCATGCCCAGCGCCGCTCAAGACATGCAAGCGGTGCGGGAGATTTTTCGTGAATACGCCAGCACGCTGTCGGTGGACCTGGATTTCCAGGACTTCGACGCCGAGCTGGCCGGTTTGCCGGGTGACTACGCCCCGCCCCGTGGGGCCTTGTTGCTGGCCCGTGTCGAAGGTGCGTGGGCGGGCTGCTGCGCGCTGCGCCCGATGGACAGCAGCGATTACCCCAATGCCGCCGAGATGAAACGCCTGTATGTACGCAAGCCGTTCCGCGGCTTCGGCCTGGGCCGTCAACTGACCGAAGCCATTCTGGATGAGGCCCGCCGTGCGGGCTACAGCACCGTACTGCTCGACACGCTCGATGAGATGGAAGCTGCGCGCGCGCTGTACGAAGACCTGGGCTTCGAGGAGATCCCGCCCTACTACCACAACCCCCACGCCGGCGCGCACTACCTCAAGGTCGAGCTCGACTGATCAGCTGGGAGGGATCCTCGGGGCACGCCCGAGGATGACGGTGGATTTGTCGTTCCCGACCGGATCGGGAACCGAGGTGTCAGCCCTTGGCCTGGGCCAGCATCGTGGCAGCGTCGCTGACTTCGAACTTGCCCGGGGCCTCGACGTTGAGTGTGGCGACCTTGCCGTCCTTGACGAGCATGGAATAGCGGTTGCTGCGCAGGCCCATGCCGCGGGCGGTCAGGTCCAGCGTGAGGCCAGTGGCCTTGGCAAAGTCGGCGCTGCCGTCAGCGAGCATGCGCACTTTGGTGCCGGTCTTCTGTTCACGCGCCCAGGCGCCCATGACGAAAGCGTCGTTCACGCTCACGCACCAGATCTCATCGACACCCGCAGCGCGCAGCGCATCGTATTGTTCGACGTAGCCGGGCACATGTTTGGCCGAGCAGGTGGGCGTGAAGGCCCCGGGCAGGGCGAACAGGGCGATGGTTTTACCGGCAGCCGCATTGTGCACATCCACCGGGTTGGGGCCAATGCTGCAGCCATTGCCTTCGACTTCGGAATATTCCATCAGCGTGGCGGCAGGGAGTTGGTCTCCGACTTTGATCATGTGTGTCTCCTGAAAATAGGGAAAGGATGGGCGAAAAAAAACGACCCACGATTGTGGGTCGTTTTGGCGAAGCTTGCAGCGTTCGGGCTTTTTGGGCTTAAACGGCGGCAGCTTTCTCGACCAGGCGGGTGGCTACCCAGTTCTTGGTCTTGGAGATCGGCTTGCTTTCAGTGATCTCGATGATGTCGCCCAGGTGGTATTCACCTTTTTCGTCGTGCGCATGGTACTTGCTCGACTTGGCCACGATCTTGCCGTAGAGGGCGTGCTTGACACGACGCTCCACCAGCACGGTCACGGTCTTGGCGCGCTTGTCGCTGACCACCTTGCCAATCAAGGTGCGCTTGAGGGATTTTTTGGCTTCCGTCATGGTCACTCCTTATTTGGCGGCTTGCTTTTCAGCAAGGATGGTCTTGGCACGGGCAATCGCTCGACGGGTTTCACCCAGCGTGCCCGTGTTGCCGAGTTGTTGCGTGGCTTTCTGCATGCGCAGACCGAAGTGAGCCTTTTGCAGCTCCTTGATCTCGGCTTTCAGGCCATCAACGTCTTTTTGGCGCAGTTCAGCAGCTTTCATTTCTTCGTTCTCCTGATTACTGGCCGATCATGCGGCTGACAAACGTGGTGCGCAGCGGCAGCTTGGCAGCAGCCAGCTTGAAGGCTTCGCGGGCCAGTTCCTCGGGCACGCCGACGATTTCGTACAGCACCTTGCCCGGCTGGATTTCAGCCACGTAGTACTCGGGGTTGCCCTTCCCGTTACCCATACGCACTTCTGCGGGCTTGGTGGAAATCGGCTTGTCGGGGAACACACGGATCCAGATGCGGCCACCGCGCTTGACGTGACGGGAGATGGCACGACGGGCGGATTCGATCTGGCGGGCCGTCAAACGGCCACGGTCCGTGGATTTGAGGCCGAAGTCACCGAAGGCCACCGTGTTGCCACGGGTAGCGATGCCGGTGTTGCGGCCTTTCTGTTCCTTGCGGAACTTTCTGCGTGCGGGTTGCAGCATGTTTCTACTCCTTATTGGCCGTCAGCTGCTGCAGCTGGCGCGGCGACGGTGCGAACGCGCTTAACGGCGGGTTTGGCATCACCACCCGCGCCGGCAGGCTTGTCGCTGCCATCGGCGGGGGCGGCATTGGTGCCGGAGGCACGGCGGGGACCGCCACGGCGATCGCCAGCGGGGCCACGGCCATCACGGCGCGGACCGCGGGGGCGACGCTCTTCTTCGGCACGCGGCTCGGCCACGGGGGCGTCGTTGCGGCCAAGGTGGTCCCCCTTGTAGACCCAGACCTTGACGCCGATGACGCCATCGGTGGTCTTGGCGTCGGAGACGCCGTACTCGAGGTCGGCGCGCAGGGTGTGCAGCGGCACACGGCCTTCGCGGTACCACTCGGTACGGGCGATTTCGATGCCGTTGAGACGACCAGAAGACATGATCTTGATGCCCAGGGCGCCCAGACGCATGGCGTTTTGCATGGCGCGCTTCATGGCGCGGCGGAACATGATGCGCTTTTCGAGCTGCTGGGTGATGCTGTCGGCGATCAGTTGGGCATCGGTTTCGGGCTTGCGCACTTCTTCGATGTTCACTGCGACGGGCACGCCCAGACGCTGACCGAGTTCCTTTTTCAGGTTCTCGATGTCTTCGCCTTTCTTGCCGATCACCACGCCCGGACGTGCCGAGAAGATGGTGATGCGGGCGCTCTTGGCGGGACGCTCGATCAGCACGCGCGAAACGGCAGCGTTCTTGAGCTTGGCCTTGAGGTACTCACGCACCTTGATGTCTTCGGCCAGCATGCCGGCGAAGTCACGGTTGTTGGCGTACCAGCGGCTGGCCCAGTTGCGGCTGACAGCCAGGCGGAAGCCGGTAGGATGGATTTTCTGTCCCATGTTTCTTCCTGCTTAGTTGCCAACGGTCACATACACATGGCATGTGGGCTTGCTGATGCGGTTGCCACGGCCTTTGGCGCGGGCGGTGAAACGCTTGAGCGTGGTGCCTTGCTCGACGTAGATGGTCTTGACCTTCAGTTCGTCGATGTCGGCGCCGTCGTTGTGCTCGGCGTTGGCAATGGCGGACTCCAGAACCTTCTTGACGATCACGGCAGCTTTTTTCTGCGTGAAGGTCAGGAGGTTCAGGGCTTGGTCCACTTTCTTGCCGCGGATCAGATCGGCGACCAGGCGGCCTTTATCGACCGACAGACGGACGCCCCTGAGGACTGCACGTGTTTCCATGGTCTTTCCTTATTTCTTCTGGACTTTTTTGTCCGCCGGGTGACCCTTGAAGGTGCGGGTCAGCGCGAATTCACCCAGCTTGTGGCCGACCATCTGGTCTGTCACATAGACCGGCACGTGCTGCTTGCCGTTGTGCACGGCGATCGTCAGACCGATGAATTCGGGCAGGATCATCGAGCGGCGCGACCAGGTCTTGACCGGCTTCTTGTCCTTGGTGGCGATGGCCTTTTCGACCTTGGCCACCAGGTGGTGGTCAACAAAAGGACCCTTTTTGAGAGAACGAGTCATTTGTTACCCCTTACTTTTTACGGCGCGACACGATCATGGTCTGTGTGCGCTTGTTGTTGCGGGTGCGGTAGCCCTTGGTCAGGTTGCCCCACGGATCGACCGGGTTGCGACCTTCACCAGTACGACCTTCACCACCACCGTGCGGGTGGTCGATCGGGTTCATGGCGGTACCACGGACGGTCGGACGAATGCCCATCCAGCGCTTGACACCGGCTTTACCCAGTTGGCGCAGGCTGTGCTCTTCGTTGGCAACTTCGCCGATGGTGGCGCGGCACTCGATGTGGATCTTGCGGACTTCGCCGGAACGCATACGCACCTGGGCGTAGACGCCTTCGCGGGCCAGCAGGGTGGCAGATGCGCCAGCCGAGCGGGCGATCTGGGCACCGGCACCGGGCTTGAGCTCGATGCAGTGAATGGTCGAACCCACCGGGATGTTGCGGATCGGCAGGGTGTTGCCGGCGCGGATCGGGGCCTCGGAGCCGCTCATCAGGGTGCTGCCCACTTCAACGCCACGGGGGGCGATGATGTAGGTGCGCTGACCGTCGGCGTAGCACAGCAGGGCGATGTGGGCGGTGCGGTTCGGGTCGTATTCGATACGCTCGACCTTGGCCGGGATGCCGTCCTTGTTGCGCTTGAAGTCCACCACGCGGTAGTGGTGCTTGTGACCACCGCCCTTGTGACGGGTGGTGATGTGACCCTTGTTATTGCGGCCGGACTTCTGGTGCTGGGCTTCCAGCAGCGGAGCGTAGGCTTCGCCTTTGTACAGATGGTCACGGGTGACCTTCACCACGCCACGACGGCCGGGAGAGGTCGGTTTGATCTTGATGACAGCCATGATTACGCAGCCTCCCCGGACAGGTTCAGCTCTTGACCTTCCTTGAGCGTCACATAGGCCTTGCGCACGTTGTCACGGCGGCCCATGGTCTTGCCAAAGCGCTTGGTCTTGCCCTTGGTGTTCACCACAGAGACGCCCTTGACCTCGACCTTGAACATCAATTCCACAGCGGCTTTGATTTCAGGCTTGGTGGCATCCTGCAGCACTTTGAATGTCACAGCGTTGGACTTTTCAGCAACCATGGTGGCCTTTTCGGACACGATGGGAGCGACCAGCACTTGCATCAGACGACCTTCGTCAAACTTCACGGCGCTCATGCGAACATCTCCTTGAGTTTGTCGATCGCGCCCTTGGTGACGATCACTTTCTTGAAGTGCACCAGGGACACGGGATCGGCGTAACGCGGTTCAACGACGAGCACGTTGACCAGGTTGCGCGAAGCCAGATACAGGTTCTCGTCCACTTCTTCGGCGATCACCAGGACGTGGTCCAGGTTCATGGCCTTGAATTTGGCAGCCAGCTGCTTGGTCTTGGGCGAGTCCACTTTCAGGGAGTCGACCACAGCCAGACGGCCTTCGCGGGCCAGCTGGGAGAAGATCGAAGCCATACCGGCGCGGTACATCTTCTTGTTGATCTTCTGGGTGAAGTTTTCTTCCTGGCTGTTCGGGAAAATCCGACCGCCCCCACGCCACAGCGGAGAAGACGTCATACCAGCACGGGCGTTGCCTGTGCCTTTTTGCTTGAACGGCTTCTTGGTGGAGTGCTTGACTTGTTCACGGTCTTTCTGGGCACGGGTGCCCTGACGCGCATTGGCCTGGTAGGCCACCACGATCTGGTGGATCAGGGCTTCGTTGTATTCACGACCAAACACGGTCTCGGGGGCTTCCACTTTGGAAGCGGCCTGACCCTGGTCATTCAGGAGTTCGAGCTGCATCAGTTCGCTCCTTTGGCTTTGACAGCGGGACGGACGGTCACGAAACCGCCCTTGGAACCGGGGATGGCGCCCTTGATCAGGAGCAGACCACGGGCCTCATCGACGCGCACCACGTCCAGGTTCTGGGTGGTGACGGTCACGTCGCCCAGATGGCCAGACATCTTCTTGCCCGGGAACACACGACCCGGATCCTGCGCCATGGAGATGGAACCCGGCACGTTGTGCGAACGGCTGTTACCGTGCGAAGCGCGCTGCGAACCGAAGTTGTGGCGCTTGATCGTGCCAGCGAAACCCTTACCGATGGAGGTGCCCTGCACATCGACCTTCTGGCCGGCGGCGAACACCGTCACGGGCACAGCAGCGCCTGCGGCGTACTGGGCGGCGGTCTCGGGGGTGACGCGGAATTCTTGGATGATTTCGCCGGCTTCGACGCCAGCTTTGGCCAGGTGGCCAGCGATGGGCTTGGTGACGCGCGATGCACGGCGCTTGCCAAACGTCACCTGCAGGGCGACGTAGCCATCGTTCTCTTGGGTTTTGACCTGGGTCACGCGGTTGTTGGACACATCCACCACCGTGACGGGCACAGCGTCCCCGTCATCGGTGAACAGACGCATCATGCCCACCTTGCGGCCCAGCAACCCCAGGGAGGTGCTCAGACTCATTGTTTTCTCCAGAACTTTCACCGAAGCCACTGCAATTGGCAGCTTCGTTTGGTGTATGAAAGAGGGTTAATAATCCTCACCCCACAAGGAGGTGAGCCTGAAATTATAGCGCTGCCCGCCAGAACTGGCAAGCAGCGCCATTTTTCAAGGGATTTTGGACCGCTTTCGCGGCCCGCAAGTGCATTACTGCAGCTTGATTTCGACGTCCACGCCAGCCGGCAGGTCGAGTTTCATCAGGGCGTCAACCGTCTTGTCGGTCGGGTCCACGATGTCCATCAGACGCTGGTGGGTGCGGATTTCGAACTGGTCGCGGCTCGACTTGTTCACGTGCGGCGAGCGCAGGATGTCGAAACGCTTCATGCGCGTCGGCAGGGGCACGGGACCCTTGACGATGGCGCCGGTGCGCTTGGCGGTATCCACGATCTCGGCAGCGGACTGGTCGATCAGTTTGTAGTCAAACGCCTTCAGGCGAATGCGGATTTTTTGCTTGGAAGACATGTCGGTTCCTTGTGTGATTCAGTGAAGTTGTGAAGCCGCGGATCGCACGATCCGCGGCGACTGACTCACGACAATTACTCGATGATCTTGGCCACGACGCCGGCGCCGACGGTACGGCCGCCTTCACGGATGGCGAAACGCAGACCTTCTTCCATGGCGATCGGGGCGATCAGCTTGACGGTGATCGACACGTTGTCACCCGGCATCACCATTTCCTTGCCTTCGGGCAGCTCGATCGAGCCGGTCACGTCGGTCGTGCGGAAGTAGAACTGCGGACGG
>CAXRGK010000214.1:0-18314 GCA_964230145.1 Burkholderiaceae bacterium
CCACCACGGTGGTGGGCAGCGCGGTGAAAAAGTCCCACAGCTCGGGCAGGTCCACCGCTTCGACATAGATCACCACATGCCAGCCCCACTTGGCGATGCGGCCGGCGATTTCCATCAACTCGTCCTTGGGCGTGAAGTCCACCAGGCGCTTGACGAAGTTGAAGCGCACGCCGCGCACGCCGGCGTCGTGCATGGCCTGGATTTCCTCGTCGGTCACGCTGCGGCGCACCGTGGCCACACCGCGGGCCTTGCCGCCACTGGAGAGGCAGGCATCCACCATGGCACGGTTGTCGGCGCCGTGGCAGGTGGCCTGCACGATCACGTTGCGGGCAAAGCCCAGGTGGTCGCGCAGCGCAAACAGCTGCTGCTTGCTGGCATCACAAGGCGTGTACTTGCGCTCGGGCGCGTAGGGGAACTCCGCGCCCGGGCCAAACACATGGCAGTGGGCGTCCACCGCGCCTGCGGGCAGCTTGAATTGGGGTTTGCTGGGACCGCTGTACCAGTCGAGCCAGCCAGCGGTTTTGGTGAAGTCACCTGTTGTGGGTTTTGTCATCTTTTGCTCCATCATGAACGACCGTGAGGCTGTGGGGTACTTGCCGGGGCTCATCAGCCCTGCGGTCAGCAAATCGCCCCAACAAGTACCCCACAGCCTCACGGTTTTGTGGTTGATCGACGGTCTCAGTCGACGTACTTCAGCCCTGCAGCCGCCAGCGGCTCGCGCATCTTGTACATGTCCAGACCCAGCACGCCGCTGGCCAGTTTGTCGCGTTTTTCGCCTGCGTTGGCTTCGCGCTTGAGCGCGGTTTCCAGCGTTTGAGCGGCCAGCGCCTTGGGCACGCAGACCACGCCGTCGTCGTCGGCCACGATCACGTCACCGGGCGTCACATAGGCGCCCGCGCAGACGATGGGGATGTTGACCGAACCTGGCGTGGCCTTGATGGTGCCCTTGGACGAGACGTAGCGGCTCCACACCGGGAACTTCATCTCGCGCAGCACCTTGGTGTCGCGCACACCGGCTTCGATGATCAGGGCGCGAGCGCCGCGCGACATGAAGCTGGTGGCCAGCAGGTCGCCGAAATAGCCGTCGCTGCACTCGGCGGTGACGGTGGCGACCACGATATCGCCGGGCTGCACCTGCTCGGCAGCCACATGCATCATCCAGTTGTCACCGGGCTGCAGCAGCACGGTCACGGCCGTACCGGACACATTCACATCCTGCTGGATCGGGCGCATGTAAGGCTTCATCAGGCCCACGCGGCCCATGGCCTCGTGCACCGTGGCGCTGCCCAGCGCAGCCAGTTGGTCGGTCACCTCGCGGTCAGCGCGGGTGATGTTGCGGTAAACGACTCCAAGTTCGTACATCTCTTTTCCTTGTAGGAGGCCGCCCCTGCGGCCGAATAAGGGTCCCCGACTCGGCAGGATTCGGCCGCAGGGGCGGCCTCCTACAGTGGAGCCAGGGCGCTTACTGGCCTTTGGCCTTGAGCGCCGCGTCCATGCGCGGGAACACGCGGCGGGCATTGCCTTCAAACACCTTGTAGCGCTGCTCGTCATTCAGGTTGGGCGTGGCCAGCACATAGCGCTTGGTGTCGTCGTAGTAGTGACCGGTTTCGGGGTCGATGCCGCGCACAGCGCCGATCATCTCGGAAGCAAACAGGATGTTGTCCACCGGGATCACCTTGGTCAGCAGGTCAATGCCGGGCTGGTGGTACACGCAGGTGTCAAAGAAGATGTTGTTCAGCAGGTGCTCGGTCAGCAGCGGCTTTTTCAGCTCCTGCGCCAGACCGCGGAAGCGACCCCAGTGGTAAGGCACCGCACCGCCGCCGTGCGGGATCAGGAACTTGAGCGTCGGGAAATCCTTGAACAGGTCACTGGTCAGGCACTGCATGAAGGCGGTGGTGTCGGCGTTCAGGTAGTGCGCGCCGGTGGTGTGGAAGCATGAATTGCAGCTGGTCGAGACGTGGATCATCGCGGGGATGTCGTACTCCACCATCTTTTCGTAGATGGGGTACCAGTGCCTGTCGGACAGCGGCGGGCTGGTCCAGTGGCCGCCCGAGGGATCGGGGTTGAGGTTGATGCCCACCATGCCGTATTCCTTGACGCACTTGTCGATCTCGGCCACACAGGTCTTGGGGTCCACGCCCGGCGACTGCGGCAGCATGGCGGCGCCGATGAAGTTGTCGGGGAACAGCTGGCTCACCCGATAGCAGAGTTCGTTGCAGATGGCGGCCCAGGTGGAGGACACATTGAAGTCACCGATGTGGTGGGCCATGAAGCTGGCACGTGGACTGAACACGGTCAGGTCCGAACCACGCTCCTTCATCTTGGCCAGCTGGTTGCTCTCGATGGTCTCGCGCAGCTCGTCGTCGCTGATCTTCAGGTCGGAGACTTTGGGCATCAGCGCCGGGTCTTTGATGCCGGCAATCTGCTTGTTACGCCAGTCTTCGAGCGCCTTGGGCGCGGTGGTGTAGTGACCGTGGACGTCGATGATCAGGGGCTTGGCCAGGCTCATGGTGTTCCTTCTGAAGGGGGATCTGATGTGGCCCCGATTGTGCGGTCCCCTCCCCCATCTTCCAAGCCAAGGGACCATCTACCAGCTAGAACAGATTTGCATATCCAACCTCTTGGTATGACAAAATCCGGCCAACGGAGACCTGCCCATGGACCTCAGACAGCTCGAATACTTTGTGCGCGTGGCCGAACTCGGCAGCTTCACCCGCGCCGCCCAGGTGCTCGGGATCGCCCAGCCGGCCCTGAGCCGTCAGGTGCGCCTGCTCGAAGTCGAGCTGCGCCAGAACCTGCTGGTGCGCAACGGCCGTGGCGCCACGCCCACCGAAGCAGGTCAGCTGCTGCTTGAACACGGGCGAGGCATCCTGCATCAGGTCGAGCGGGCACGCGAGGAACTGGGTCGGGTGCGCAGCGGTCTGGCCGGGCGGGTGGCCCTTGGCCTGCCGCCCAGCGTGGCCCGCGTGCTGACGGTACCGCTCACCCGCGCCTTCCGCCAGCGCCTGCCCGAGGCGCAACTGTCCATCAGCGAGGGCCTGTCCACCGCCATGCAGGAAAACCTGCACAACGGCCGCCTGGACATCGCCGTGCTCTACAACCCGAGCCCCTTGCCCGGTATTGAACACCGTCCATTGGTCGAAGAGGAATTGCTGCTGGTGCAGCCGCGTCCGCCCGGGCTGCAGGAGGACCCGCCTCCACCTCCCCTGCCGTTGCAGGACATCGTCGCACTGCCACTGGTGATCCCGAGTCGGCCGAACGCGATCCGCATGCATGTGGAGGCCGAAATGGCCGCGATTGGCTGCCGCCCGAACATCGCCCTCGAAATCGACGGGGTGAGCGCCATCCTGGATCTGGTGGCCGATGGCGCAGGCTGCGCCATCCTCTCGCGCAACGCGGTCATGCGCTCGAACAACCCTTCGGCTTATGCCGTGCGCCCTTTGTGCAAGCCTGAGCTGCGCATTGCCCTGTGCACGGCCATCAGTGCATTGCGCCCCACCACCCTCACGCAACAGGCCACCCTGGAGCTGCTGCACCAGGTCGCCCAGGAATGGCTCGGCAGCCCAAGCTGATGGTTTTTTCCGTCAGATCGGCCAGTGCTTGAGCCCCCACAGCAAACCGCTGAGGGTGAAGAACGACACCACCGTGGTGACCAGCAGCGCCGCCGCGCTGATGGCACCGTGCCCAAAGCGCTGGGCCAGGATGGTGTAGATGCCCATCATGGGCATGGCACAGGTCAGCAAGGCCGCCATGCGCAGCGCCGGGTCGGTGACTGGAATCAGCCACGACAGCACCACCAACATCACCAGCGGATGCACGATCAGTTTGCCAAAGGCGATCTGCGCGATCGTGCCCTTGAGACCATCGGGTTTGAGACCAACCAATGAACCACCGATGACAAACAGCGACAAGGCGCCGCTGGCCGCTGAAAACAGATCGACCGTGCGCGACACCGGCTCAGGCATGTGCAGACCAGACAGCGACACCAGAAAGCCCCCCACAATGCCCCAGATCATCGGGTTGCCCAGCAAGCCCTTGAGGGTCTGAATGAAAGCCTGCCGCCATTGGCCCGGCGCCCCTTCACTGCCCGCCACCGCCAGGAGCAAGGGAATGATCAGCAGGTTCTCGACCACCATGTTCAGCGCCAGTGACACACCGGCGACTGTGCTGCCCAAGGTCAGCATCAGCACCGGGTAGCCCACGAAACCACTGTTGGCACAGGCCATGCCCATGGTCACGATGCTGCTCAGCGCCAAGGGCTTGCCCTGCACACGCCACGTCCAGAACAAACCGCCCAGCACCACCACCAAAGTCACCAGCGCATAGGCCGTCAGGTATTGCCAGTTCAGGATTTCCGCCACGCTGCGACGCGAGAGGGCATTGAACAGCAGTGCCGGCAAAGCCAGCTCGATGGTGAACTTGCCGAACACCTGCATGTCCGCACGGGTAAACAGCCCGCGCTGCGTCAAGAAATAGCCCAGCGCAATGGCCAGGTAGATCGGGCCAGTGATGCCCAGAATGTCGATGGCGGAATCCATCCCCCCATTGTCGGTCACAGGGCAACGGCCACATTGGTCGAAACGTTCTGGCAGTTATCGCAAAGCGCGATACCCGAGAACATTCGATCATTTGCGCGCCTGCTGCGGCAAAACACCAAGTCCCTGCACGTGCGCAACGCCCGTCAACATCGCGGCCATGCCTTCGTTTGCCTTCAAGACGCAGATGCGAAAATCCATGTGTCTGCCACCCATTTCTTGGTCATGTATCTGCAATTTCTTGAGTTCGACCAGAGCGAAGACAGCGACGGTTTGCGCACCTGGGACGCACTCGCCAATCCTGCAGCGGTGCACACCACCGCCCTTCTGGCAGAAACAGCCGCCTTGGTGCAGCACCTGACGCAACAGCTGGGCCCCGCCGGCCCCATTGATGAGGGCCACCACTGGGACATGGACCTGCTGATCCATGACGAGGCCGGACAGCCCCTGACCCTTGAGGCAAACGCACCACTTTGCGGGCGCATCACCTTGGCGCTGAGCCTGAGCGGAGGCGCCGAACTGGCGCAACAGCTGCTGTAGGAGCACGCCCCTTGCGCGAACAGCCTTCGGCCGCAAAGGCGGCTACAGGCCGAGCCACCGCACCATCAGACCCACCAGCGCGCAAGCAACGATCACCTGGATCACGTTGCGCTTGAAACGGAACAAAGCGATGGTGGCCCCCAGTGCGATCAGCGCGGAGACCGCATCAAAGTGTCCGGCAAAACCTGCGGGCCACAGCACGTGGTAGCCGAAGAACAGCGCCAGGTTCAGGATCACGCCCACCACCGCAGCCGTGATGGCGGTCAGGGGTGCCGTGAACTTGAGCGCGTTGTGGGTGGACTCGACCAGCGGCCCACCGGCCAGAATGAACAGGAACGAGGGCAGAAAGGTGAACCAGGTCACGAGGCTGGCCGCCACCGCACCGGCCAGAAAGAGCGCATCCGGTCCGAACAGCTGCTTCACATACCCACCCACAAACCCCACAAAGGCCACCACCATGATGAGCGGTCCCGGCGTGGTCTCACCCAGCGCCAGTCCATCGATCATCTGCGTCGGGCTGAGCCAGCCGTAATGGCCGACCGCCCCCTGGTACACATAGGGCAGGACCGCATAGGCCCCCCCAAAGGTCAGCAGCGCGGTCTTGGTGAAGAACCAGCCCATCTGCGTGAGCGTGTGGTCCCAGCCGTACACGGCGGACAGCAGGCCCATGGGCACACACCACAGCACCGCCCCGGCCAGCGCCACCCGCAACAGGCGAGCCACAGAAAAGCGTGCATGTTCGGGCGTGGGCGTGTCGTCGTCGATCAACGCAGGCCCCCAGTGGTGGGCCCTGCCGCCATGCCCACCGCCACTGCGAAAGGCATCGGGTGCCATGCGGCCACCCACATGCCCCACCAGAGCCGCCAGCAGGACGATCAGCGGAAACGGCAGCGCCAGCGCAAAGATGGCCACGAAAGATGCTGCGGCAATCGCCCAGAGCCAGCGGTTTCGCAGCGCGCGCGCCCCAATGCGGTGCGCCGCCTGCACCACAATGGCCGTTACCGCCGGTTTGATGCCGTAAAACAGCCCCGCCACCACCGGCACATCGCCAAAGGCAATGTACAGCCAGGACAGGGCGATCAGGATGAACAGCGAGGGCAGCACGAACAGCGCACCGGCCACCACCCCGCCCCAGGTGCGGTGCATCAGCCAGCCGATGTAGGTGGCCAGCTGCTGCGCCTCTGGCCCCGGCAACACCATGCAGTAGTTCAGGGCATGCAGGAAACGCTTTTCCGATATCCAGCGGCGCCGCTCGACCAGCTCGGTGTGCATGATGGCGATCTGCCCGGCGGGCCCGCCAAAGCCGATGAAGCCCAGCCGCAGCCAAAAGCCCAGGGCTTGCCGAAAACCGGCCTGCGCGGGCCGTGTATGGGGTGCTTGCATCGGTGGATTGTCGATCCAGAAAAGAAACGGCCCCTCAGGAGGGGCCGTTTCAAAAAGCGTCAGACGATCACTTCTTCTTGTTCACAGCGGCCTTGAAGGCAGCGCCCGCGGTGAACTTGGGCACGGTGGCCGCTGCGATCTTCAGCTTCTCGCCGGTGCGGGGGTTCTTGCCGGTACGGGCAGCGCGCTTGGCAGCCTTGAAGGTGCCAAAGCCAATCAGTTGCACGTCCTGCTTCTTGGCCACGGTCTTGACGATGGTGTCGAGCACAGCGTTCAGGGCGCGGGCAGCACCGGCCTTGGACAGTTCGGTTTCCTTGGCGATTGCTTCAATCAGTTCAGCCTTGTTCATTCGATATCTCCTTGTTGATGAACCCGAATATTGTTGCAGATTTGATGGTCAATTTTCTAAATTTAACCAAACGCCATGCTTACACAAGCTGACGCCAACCCTCTTGGGGCCTGGCTGTCAGCACATGGCATGCCCGGTCCAGACCTCACCCATCATTCCAGCGTGATCTTTTCGTCCTTCACGATCTTGGCCATCGCCGGAATTTCCGCCCTGAGCCAATGCGCGAAATCGGTCGGCGACATGCGTGAGGGCTCAGCCCCCAGGGTGGTCAGACGCTCCCGGACATCGGGCAAAGCCGTGATGCGCAGCACCTCGGCGTTGAGCTTGTCCACCACGGCCTTGGGTGTGCCGGCCGGAGCCAGCAGGCCCTGCCAGCTGCCGGTGAGAAAACCAGGCAGCGTTTCCGCCACCGTGGGTACATTGGACAATTCGTCATGGCGTTTGGCGCTCGACAAGGCGATCAGCTTGATCTTGCCGCCCTTGACATGCGGGTAGGTCGCCACCATGCCGTTGAAGGTGACGTCCACCTGGCCACCGATCAGATCGGTCATGGCCTGCGCACCCCCCTTGTAAGGGACATAACCCCATTCGATGCCGCTGCGCTGGGCAAAGACCACGCCTGCCAGGTGTGTGACGCTGCCGGTGCCAGCGGCCGCCGCAAAGTTGAGTTTGCCTTTTTGCGTTTTGGCATAGGCGATCAGTTCGGCGGTGGTGTTGACCGGGATGTGGTTGCTCACCACCAGCAAGTGCGGCGAATACCCCACCATGGCCACCGGCGCAAAGTCTTTTTCGACACTGAACGGCAGTCTGTAGAGTGCCGGGCTGATCGCGAGGTTGCCCACATCCATGAGCACCAGGGTATAGCCGTCCGCAGCAGACTTGGCCACGGCATCGGCGCCCAGGTTGCCGCTGGAGCCAGGCTTGTTCTCGACGACCACCGGCTGGCCCCAGCTCTCGGTCATCTTCTGGCCAATCAGGCGGGCCAGCACGTCCGAGGTGCCGCCGGCCGGGAACGGCACCACGATCTTGATCGGCTTGGCCGGGTACGACTGGGCGACGGCCGGCCAGGCCAGCAGTGCCAGCGATGCCGCCAGCGCGGCAGTGAAAAACCGTTTGTGCATGTTTGTCTCCAGGGTCATGCGATCAACGCACCATGCACGGCCGCTTGTTGTCGAATGTCCAGCCCGGGATCAGGTACTGCATGGCCTGCGCGTCGTTGCGTGCACCCAGGCCGTGCTGCATGTACAGCTGGTGCGCGGCTTCCACCTTGGCCATGTCCAGCTCAATGCCCAGACCGGGCTTTTTCGGCACCTCGACCATGCCGCCCACAATCGTGAGCGGCTCTTTCGTCAGGCCCTGACCGTCTTGCCAGATCCAGTGGGTGTCGATCGCTGTGACCTTGCCCGGTGCAGCGGCAGCCACATGGGTGAACATGGCAAGTGACACGTCGAAGTGGTTGTTGGAGTGCGAGCCCCAGGTCAGGCCCCAGTCGCGGCAGGTCTGCGCCACGCGCACGCTACCGGCCATGGTCCAGAAGTGCGGGTCGGCCAAGGGGATGTCCACGCTTTGCAGGGCGAGCGCATGCGTCATCTGGCGCCAGTCGGTGGCCACCATGTTGGTGGCCGTGGGCAGGCCGGTGGCCCGGCGGAACTCGGCCATGACCTCGCGGCCGCTGAAACCCTGCTCTGCGCCACACGGGTCTTCGGCATAGGCGACCACGCCGTGCATGTCGCGCATCAGGCGAATCGCGTCTTTCAACAGCCAGCCCCCGTTGGGATCGAGTGTGATGCGCGCCTGCGGAAAGCGCTCGTGCAAGGCGCGGATGGCGTCGACTTCTTCGTCGCCACGCAGCACACCGCCCTTGAGCTTGAAGTCGTTGAAGCCGTAGCGCTCATAGGCGGCTTCGGCCAGGCGCACGATGGCCTCGGGCGTCATGGCCTCGTTGTGGCGCACGCGGAACCAGGCGTTGTCGGCCTCGGGCTCGCTGTGGTAGGGCAAATCGGTTTTTTGGCGGTCGCCCACGTAGAAGAGGTAACCCAGCATCTCGACCGCGTCGCGCTGCTGGCCTTCACCCAGCAGGGCCGCCACTGGCACGCCCAGGAACTGGCCCAGCAGGTCCAGGAGGGCCGATTCGACAGCGGTGACGGCATGCACCGTGGTGCGCAGGTCAAAAGTCTGCAGGCCACGGCCACCGGCGTCGCGGTCGGCAAAGGTCTGCTGCATGCGCTGCAGCACGGTCAGGTGCTGGCCCAGTGGTTGGCCCACCACCAGTTCACGGGCGTCTTCCAGCGTCTTGCGGATGGCTTCGCCGCCGGGCACTTCGCCGATGCCGGTGTGGCCCAGGCTGTCGGTGAGCAGCAGCAGGTTGCGGGTGAAGTACGGCGCGTGTGCGCCACTCAGGTTGAGCAGCATGCTGTCGCGCCCCGCGACGGGGATCACGCGCATGCCGGTGACGATGGGGGTAGAAGAATGGGTCATGGTGTAAATCGAGAAATCGGGCATCAGCAAGGACGGCCCTGGCGCTGCACCAGCCAGGCTGGCGTGTCCTGCAGCGCGACCGGGCGCAGGAAACGGTCGAGGGCGGCATCGCCCACCGAAGTGCTCATGGGTTCGGTGGAAGACGGCCACGGCCCGCCGTGCTGCTGCGCGGCCGTGACGGCCACGCCGGTGGGCACGCCAGCAAACAGCACACGGCCACACATGGCCATCGCACCACGCACCAGGGCGCGCGTTTCAGGCGTGTCCTGGTCCGCACCCCACAAGGTCACCGTGAGGCTGCCGCCCACGGCCTGCAGCACCTGCACCGTCTGGGCCACTGACTCGGTCCAGACGATCAGGCTGGCCGGGCCAAACACTTCTTCATGCAGCTGCTCGTTGGCCACGAAGGTCGCGGCATCGACCTCGGCCAGGAAGGGCCGTGGATTCAGGCTGTCCACCGGTTCATGCAGCAGCGCGCTGGCACCCGCGGCCAGCTGCGCGCGCGTGCCCGCATCCAGCGCATGGCGCATGCCCTGGGTCAGCATGGCATGGGGCTGCTGCGCTTTCAGGGCCTGCAGCAGCAGCTGCACAAATGCACTGCTGGCCTCGCTGCGCTGGAACACCAGCAGGCCCGGGTTGGTGCAGAACTGGCCACAGCCGAGCGTGATGGAGCCCGCCAGGGCCTGCGCCAAAGCCTCGCCACCGGCCTGCAAGGCCGCAGGTGTGGCCACCACCGGATTGATGGAACCCAGTTCGCCATAAAAGGGAATGGGGCGCCGGCGTTGGCGCGCCGCCGCCTGCAGCGCTGCACCACCGCGTGTCGAGCCTGTGAACGCGCCTGCTGCAATCAGCGGATGCTGGATCAGACCGACGCCCACTTCATGCCCTGCACCCTGCACCATGCCCACCAGACCCGACGGCAAGCCCAGTGCCTGCAGGATTTGCTGAACGAGACCGTGCACACGCCGCGAGGTTTGCGGGTGGCCCGGGTGGGCCTTGACGACCACAGAGCAGCCAGCGGCCAAAGCGGAAGCCGTATCTCCCCCGAGCACGGAAAACGCAAACGGGAAATTGCTGGCCGAGAACATCGCCACGGGCCCCAGCGGCATGCGCACACGCAGCATGGCCGGATGCCCGGCGGGCGGCCCGCCCGACACGGCAGGGTCATCGGTGAAGGCAAACGGGACACCGTTGCGCGCGATGACACCAAATCGGCGCAGCTGGAAAGCGGTGCGGTCGAGCTCGCCATTGAGGCGCGGCAAGCCCAGCCCGGTTTCCTGATCGGCCAGCGCCACCAGCGCTTGACGGTCCGATTCAAGGGCCCGCGCCAGCGCATCGAGCAAGGCGGCGCGACTGCTGCCCTCGCTGGCTTGCCAGTCAGCAAAGGCGGCATGCGCGGCCTGCACGGCCAGGTCAATGTCCGCGGCAGAGGACGAAGAAAGCGTGGGACCCAAAGGCTGACCTGTGCGGGCGTCAATGGATTGAAGTGTCATGGTCAATGGTCGAGACAGAAAAAAGAAGGATCAGACTTTGGCTTCGAAACTGGCACTCGTCCAGCGGCGTGCTTGCTCGCTGATGGACACCCCCAGACCAGGCCGGGTCGGCACCAGCATGCGGCCGTCCCGGATCTGGATGCGCTCGTTGAAAAGGGGCTCGAGCCATTCGAAATGCTCCACCCAGGGCTCGGTCTTGTAGGCGGCGGCCAGGTGGATGTGCAGCTCCATCGCAAAGTGCGGCGCCAGCATGACGCCGGCGTGCTCGGCCAGTTGCGCGATCTTGAGGAAGGGCGTGATGCCGCCCACACGCGGGCCATCGGGCATCAGGTAGTCGGCCGCGCGGTGGCGGATCAGGTCCCAGTGTTCCTGCACGCTGGTGAGCATCTCGCCGGTGGCGATCGGGGTGTCGAACTGGGCGGCCAGCGCGGCATGGCCTTCGTGGTCGTAGGCGTCCAGCGGTTCCTCGATCCAGACCAGGTTCATCGGCTCCAGGCGGCGGCACATGCGCTGCGCCGTGGGGCGGTCCCACTGCTGGTTGGCGTCCACCATGATGGGGAAACGATCGCCCAGCTGCTGACGCACCGCGCTCACGCGCTCGATGTCCTTGTCGCAGTCGGGCTGACCCACCTTGAGCTTGATGCCGCCAATGCCTTGGGCCACCGAGGCCGAGGCATTGACCAGCAACTGGTCCAGCGGCGTGTGCAAAAAGCCACCCGAGGTGTTGTAGCAACGCACGCTGTCGCGGTGCGTGCCGATCAGCTTGGCCTGGGAAAGGCCGGCGCGCTTGGCTTTCAGGTCCCACAGAGCCACATCGAAGGCACCGATGGCCTGCACGCTCAGACCGCTGCGCCCCACCGAAGCACCGGCCCAGCACAGCTTGTCCCAGAGCTTGGCGATGTCGCTGGGGTCTTCGCCGATCAGCACGGGGGCGATTTCTTTGGCGTGCGCGAACTGGCCAGGGCCGCCAGCGCGCTTGGAATAACTGAAACCTACACCTTCGGCGCCATCCTTCGTCTTGAGCTCGACGAACAGGATGGCGATTTCGGTCATCGGCTTCTGGCGGCCGGTCAGCACCTTGGCGTCGCTGATCGGGTTGGCCAGCGGCAGCGTGCAAGCGCTGACGCGGACCCAGGAAATGGCATCGGTCATGTCCTGGCTTTCTTCATTGAGGCTTGATGCCGGCGGTCTTGATCACACGCGTCCACTGCTCCAGCTCGGACTTGACGAACTCGGTGTAGGGCTTGCTGCCGCTGGGCGGGATGACGAAACCGGTCGAGGTCAGACGCTGCCTGAAATGGGGTGTCTGCATGGCCTGGGCCATGGCGGCTTCGAGTTTGTCCACGATGGGCTGGGGCGTGCCCTTGGCCACCGACAGACCCGACCAGGACAGGGCCTCGAAGCCCTTGTAACCGGATTCGGCCACGGTCGGCACATCGGGGTAGAGCGCGTTGCGCTCCTTGCTGGTCACGGCCAGGGCGCGCAGCTTGCCGGCCTTGACATGCGGCAGTGCCACGTCCTGGTTCAGGAACACCATGGGCACGGTGCCAGCCAGCAGGTCGTTGAGCATGGGGCCACCGCCACGGTAGGGGATGCCGGTCAGGAAGATGCCGGCGGTCTGCTTGAACAGCTCCATCGCCATGTGACCCGAGGCCGCGTGGGTGAAGCCATAGTCGAGCTTGCCGGGGTTCTTCTTGGCGTAGTCCACCAGCTCCTTGACGGTCTTGAAAGGCTGCGAGGGGTGCACCAGCAGCACGTTGGGGCCCGAGTGCACCTGTGTGAGGTGGATGAAATCGGTCAGCGAGTTGTACTTGAGGTTGGGGTCCAGGCCATGGGCCACAGCGTTCTGGCCCACGCCGGTCTGGATGATGGTGTAGCCGTCGGCAGGCATCTTGACCGCACGGTCGGTGCCGACCACGCCTCCTGCGCCGCCGATGTTCTCGACCACCACGGGCTGCTTGAGCACCTTGGTGAGTTCCTCGGCCATGAGCCGGCCCATCACATCGCTGGTGCCGCCGGGCGGGAAGGCCACGATCAATTTGATCGGCTTGCTGGGGTAATCGGCCTGCGCCCAGGCGGACGTGAGGCTGGCCACGCCCAGTGCGGCGAGGGCCAGGGCCTGGATGGCGAAACGTTTGGTCTTCATGCTTGTCTCCTTGCTGAAAGGTTTTCAGGTGATCGGTGCCGGGTTGAACAGCACCAGCGCGTTGTGCAACTTCCACTTTTCGGCCCAGGTCTGGCGACCACTGGCCACGTCGAGCAGCAGGTGAAAAAGTTCCCAGCCTGCTTCTTCGATACCGATTTCACCGTCGGCGATGCGCCCGGCGTTCATGTCCATCAGGTCGTGCCAGCGGCGCGCCAGGTCGCTGCGCGTGGCCACCTTGACCACGGGGCAGGCCTGCAGGCCATAGGGCGTGCCGCGGCCGGTGGTGAACACATGCAGATTCATGCCGGCGGCCAGCTGCAGCGTGCCGCAGATGAAGTCGCTGGCGGGGGTGGCGGCGAACACCAGGCCTTTTTGATCAGGCTTGAGCCTGTCGCCGGGCGAGAGCACGCTGGCAATCGCCCCGCTGCCGCTCTTGATGATCGAGCCCATGGCTTTTTCGGCGATGTTGGACAGGCCGCCGGCCTTGTTGCCAGGCGTGGTGTTGGCGCTGCGGTCCACGCGGCCGCGGTCCAGGTACTGGTCGTACCAGCCAAGTTCGCGCACGATGTCCTCTGCGACTTGTGGCGTGGCTGCACGGCGGGTGAGCTGCTCGACCGCATCGCGCACCTCGGTGTTCTCCGAGAACATCACGGTGCCACCGGCGCGCACGATCAGGTCGGCCATGGCACCCACCGCCGGGTTGGCGGTCACGCCTGAAAACGCGTCGCTGCCGCCACACTGCACGCCCACCACCAGTGCGCTGGCCGGTACGGTCTGGCGGCGGCGCGCGTTCAGGCGTTCCAGGTGCGGTTTGGCGCGCTGCACGATGCTGTCGATCATGGACATGAAGCCCACATGCGCCTCGTCCTGCAGGCACACCAGATCGGGGCCCTGCTGCGCTTCGCGTGCATCCTGGACCGGGAAGCTGCCCGGCGGCAGCAGGCGTGCCGGCTGCAGTTTTTCGCAGCCCAGGCTGACCACCATGACCTCGCCGCCAAAGTTGGGGTTGAGGCTGATGTGGCGCAGTGTGCGGATCGGAATTTCGGCGCCGGGCGCGTCGATTGCCACACCGCAGCCATAAGCGTGCTCGAGACCGACCACGCCGTCCACGTTCGGGTAGAGCGGCAGCAATTCGCGCTCGATGCGTTCGACCGCCACCTTGAGCACGCCGGCCACGCACTGCACCGTGGTGGTGATGGCCAGCAGGTTGCGCGTGCCCACCGAGCCGTCAGCGTTCACATAGCCCTCGAAGGTGTAACCCTCCAGTGGTGTCCATTGCGGCGCCTGCTGCGTGGCCATGGGCAGGCCCTGCAGCGCGCGTGCCGGCGGAATGTCCAGCAGGCGTTCGTGCACCCAGCTGCCTGCGGCAATCGCTTCGCGCGCAAAGCCCACAGGCACGTTGTAGCGCAGCACCGCAGCACCTGCTGCAATGTCTTTCAAAGCCACTTTGTGGCCTTGCGGCACCTTGTCGCGCAGGATCAGGCCTTGCGCCGGACCTTCGGGCATGACGGTGCCTGCCGGCAGGCCGCCATCGTTGGCGATGATGGCCACGTTGTCATCCGGGTGCATGCGGATGGCCAGGGGGCGGGTGGGGGTGTTCATGTGTTCACTTCACTCAGTAACGTGGCTGTTTGCCGGTGAACGTCGGGTCGTACTGGCGCATCTGGCCGAGGTCGTCGCGCTTGCGAATGCCGCAGTGCCGCCAGTTGTCGTGCAGGCGCGCCAGCGCCTCGCGGTCGATCGCCACGCCCAGGCCCGGCCCACGCGGCACACGCAGGCTGCCTGCTTCAAAGCGCAGCCGACCGCCCTGCACGATTTCTTCGTCCTGCCAGGGGTAGTGCGTGTCGCAGGCGTAGGACAGGTGCGGCACCGAAGCGGCCAGATGCGTCATCGCGATCAGGCTGATGCCCAGATGCGAGTTGGAGTGCATGGACAGGCCCATGTCAAAGGTCTGGCACAGGCGCGAGAGCTGCTGCGTGGTGCGCAGGCCGCCCCAGTAGTGGTGGTCACTGAGCACGATGCGCACCGGACAGCCCAGGCGCACGTTCTCGGCAAATTCCTTGTAGTCGGTCACGACCATGTTGGTGGCCAGCGGCACATCACACGCGCGCGCCACAGCCGCCATGCCGTCCAGGCCCGGCGCCGGGTCTTCGTAATACTCCAGCACGCCGCGCAGCTGTTCCACCACCTTCAGGCTGGTGGCGACGGTCCAGTTGGCGTTGGGGTCGATGCGCAGCGGTGCACCCGGAAAGGCCTTGGCCAGCGCCAGCAAGGCCGCCACCTCCCGCTCGGGCGGCAGGGCCCCGGCCTTGAGCTTGATGCTCCTGAAGCCGTACTGGTCGATCATGCGGCGCGCCTGTGCCACCATCTGTTCGGGATGCAGGCCCTCTCCAAAAGGGTCGGGGCTGTAGGGCTGACCAATGTGTTCGGCGTACTTGAAGAACAGGTAGGCTGAAAACGGCACCGCATCGCGCGCTGCCCCGCCCAGCAGGTCCACCACCGGCGCGTTGGCCAGCTGCCCTTGCAGGTCGAGCATGGCGACCTCGAAAGCACTGACCACCTTGGCCACGTTCTTGGAGACGTGCGTGCCCGGCGCCAGGGAAATCTGTTCACCCAGAAACTCCGAGGTGCTGCTGGCGGGTTGCACCAGCACCTGCACCCGTGTTTCCATCGTGTTCAGGTCCCAGGGCGAGAGGCCCTGCAAGGCTGGCGCGGCCTGGGCCAGCACGTCCAGCATGGACTGGTCGCCATAGCTTTCGTTGATGCCCACCAGGCCCGAGGCGGTCTCGATCTCGATGATCGAGCGCAGCGCCCAGGGCTCGTGGATGCCGGCCGCGTTCAGCAGCGGCGGATCGCGAAATGCGATCGGCGTGACGCGAACATGGCGGATGGCGTGGGAGGTCATGCGGCGCAACTTCCGGCCGGATTACTGCGGACCCAGCGCCTTGATCAAGGCATCCAGCTCTTCCATCTCCGCCGGCTTGAGATCCGTCAGCGGCGCGCGCACCGGGCCGGCGTCGTGGCCAACCAGTTTGGCGCCGGCCTTGACGATGCTGACCGCGTAGCCCTGGCCCTTGTTGCGAATCGCCAGGTAAGGCATGAAAAATTGCTTGAGCAGGCGGTGCTGCGTGGCCATGTCGTCCTTGGCGACAGCGTGGTAGAACGCCATCGCGGTTTTCGGGATGAAGTTGAACACGGCCGACGAATACACCGGGGTGCCCAGCGCCTTGTAGGCGGCGGCATACACCTCGGCGGTAGGCAGGCCGCCCAGGTAGGAGAAGCGGTCGCCCATCTTCATGTAGATCGAGCTCATCAGCTCGATGTCGCCGATGCCGTCCTTGAAGCCGATCAGATTGGGGCAACGGTCGGCCAGGATGGCCAGCGACTCGGGTGTGAGCTTGCAGACGTTGCGGTTGTAGACGATGACGCCGAACTTCACGCTCTTGCAGACGGCTTCGACGTGGGCGATCAGGCCTTCCTGGCCGGCTTCGGTCAGGTAGTGCGGCAGCAGCAGGATGCCGTGGGCGCCGGCACGCTCGGCTGCCTGGGCGCACTGGATGGCAAAACGCGTGGGGCCGCCGGCGCCGGCAATGATGGGCACCTTGCCGCGGCTGGTGTCCACCGCGGTCTGGATGATTTCGGGGTACTCGTCACCGGTCAGCGAAAAAAACTCACCGGTGCCCCCCGCGGCAAAGAGGGCGGTGGCGCCATAAGGTGCCAGCCATTCCAGGCGCTCGATGTAGCCCTTCCTGTTGAAGTCACCGTTGGCGTCGAAGTCGGTCAACGGGAACGACAGCAGGCCGTGGGACATGATGGCTTTGAGTTCTTGGGGATTCATCTCGGAGATCCTTTTGGCAGGTGAGTGGTCAGGAGTGGAAGGTGTTTTGTCGTTCCCACGAAAGATGGAATCCAGGAAAAGCCGTGGATTCCCGATCGAGTCGGCAATGACAGAGAGGAGATTGGCGGTTCATCACAGCGGACCAATCTTCACGAAGGCGCCGCCCTGGAACTGCACAGCAGGGTCTTTCAGATCGGGCTCGGGGGTGCGCGCGAACACGGCCTCGCGGAACACGTCCGAGCTGTCTTTCGGGCGGTAGCCGATGTGGCGCGCCAGGCGGTTGTCGTACCAGGAGACGCTGTTGTCGGACGTGCCGTAAATGATGCTGTGGCCCAGCACCGGCGTGCTCAGGCAGGCCGTGATCAGGCGGTGCAGGTCGTCGTAGCTCAGCCATGTGGCCAGCATGCGGCGGTCCCTGGGCTCGGGGAAAGACGAGCCGATGCGCACGCAGGCGGTCTCGATGCCGTAGCGGTCAAAGTACAGGCGCGAGAGGTCCTCGCCAAATGCCTTGGACAGACCGTACAGGCCGTCAGGCCGTGGCGGGCTCAGGGCGTCCACCACTTCGCTCTGGCGGTAAAAGCCCATCACATGGTTGGAGCTGGCGAACACCACACGCTTGACGCCGTGGACGCGCGCGGCTTCGTACAGGTTGTAGGCACCGATGATGTTGGCCTGCAGGATCGGGCCCCAGGGCTGTTCGGTGGAGACCCCGCCAAAATGCACGATGGCCTGGCAGCCGGCCACCAGCGACTGCACAGCCCCGGCATCGGCCAGGTCGGCCTGCACCACTTCCTCACCCGCCAGCGCAGGGGCCATGGGCGCAATGTCGCTCAGGCGCAGCACCTCGCAATTGGCCTTCAGCCGCGCGCGCATGGCCTGCCCGAGGCCGCCGGCGGCGCCCGTCATGAGCAGGGTGTGGTGGGATGGGGTTGGCATTTTTTGTCAATCCAACAGTTGTTAGTTGTCTGATGACTGGTGATTCTGTATGCTTGGCAAAACCTTGTCAAGAAGCAGGACGAAAAAAATGAACACCCCTCCGCCCTCCCCCGCCCTGCCCGCCAGCCGCCACCGCCGCGGAGGCCTGGTGCAGGAGGTGGTGCAACACCTGCAGCAACTGATCCAGTCCGGCCAGATCCGGCCCGGCGACAAGCTTCCGACCGAGTCGGCGGTGATGGACGAACTGGGCGTGAGCCGCACCGTGGTGCGCGAGGCGATCTCGCGGCTGCAGGCCTCGGGGATGGTCGAAACACGCCACGGCATCGGCACCTTCGCGCTGGAGGCGCCGAGCGCCCACAACTTCCGCATCGCCGAGCAGGACATGGCTACCGTGGACGATGTGATCGCGGTGCTGGAGCTGCGCATCAGCCTGGAAACCGAGGCCGCCGGCCTGGCCGCGCAACGCGCCACGCCCGAGCAGCTGACCGCGATGGCCGCCGCCCTGCACGGTTTTTCCATGGCCATCCACAGCCACTCGGACGCGGTGCCCAGCGATTTCCAGTTCCACATGGAGATCGCCAAGGCCACCGGCAACCGGCACTTTGCTGAGCTGATG
>CAXRGK010000215.1:0-2460 GCA_964230145.1 Burkholderiaceae bacterium
GTAGCCGATGACGGGCAGCAATGGGCCAAAGATTTCTTCGCGCATGACGCGGGCATCTGGCGGTGTCTGGTCGAGCAGGGTGGGCTGCACAAAGCAGGCCTCAGGCATGGCGGCGCCCCCGGTCAGCACACGTGCGCCGCGGGCTGTGGCGTCCTGCAGCAGCGTGCCCAGGCGCGAGGCATGGCGGGTGTTGACAATGCGCGCCAGGTGCGGACTGGCCTGCTGCGCCTGTGGGCTGCTGCCATAGGCTTTTTCGATTTCGCGCTGGCAGCAGCGCACCCATTCGTCCTTCACGCTGTGGTGCACATACACGTGGTCGGGTGCGATGCAGGTCTGGCCCGCGTTGGCGAACTTGGCCCACATGATGTTTCTGGCGGCCAGGCGCAGGTCGGCGCTGGCATCGACGATGGTGGGGCTTTTGCCGCCCAGCTCCAGTGTGACGCTGGCCAGATGGCTGGCTGCCGCAGCCATGACCTGTTTGCCAATGGCCGGGCTGCCGGTGAAGAACACATGGTCAAACGGCAGCTTTTGCAGCTCGATGGCCAGATGCGCGTCGCCTTGCAGAACGGCCACTTCGTCTTCGGCAAAAACTTCATGCACGACTTCGGCAATCAGGGCCGACAGGTGCGGCGTGAGCTCTGACGGTTTGACGATGGCCGTGTTGCCCGCCGCCACGGCCGACACCAGGGGCCCCAGTGTCAGGTTCACCGGGTAGTTGAACGGCCCGATGATCAGGCAGCGCCCCTTGGGCTGGTGCTGCACATGGCTGCGCGTGCCCAGCGTGAGCAGGGTGGGGCGCACACGCCGTGGCTTCATCCACTTTTTGAGGTGGCGGATGGCGTCGTTGGCCTCCAGGCAGACGGGCAGGATTTCTGCCAGATCGACCTCGCCGGGCGGCTTGCCAAAGTCCGCATGGGCTGCGCGGTACCAGGCCTCGGTGCGCGCAATCACGGCATCGCGCAGTTGGCGGATTTTGGCCACGCGTTCCTGCCAGGTAGACTGGCGCAGGCGCAGTGCGGTGGCGGCCTGCAGGGCAAAGACTTCTTGCAGTCGGGTGGCATCGGTCATTCGTGGCTCCGGCGGAGGATTCAGCTCGCGTTTTCTTCGGTGTACGCGCGGCCGCCGAACTTGAGCGCCGTGTGCTCACGGCGAGACTGCAGCAGCGGATAGAACATCTGGTGGTACCAGCGCTCCTGACCGAACAGCTGGTCATCGATCAGGCCGACTTGAGCGGGGTATTTTCGGGTGATGTGGGCACTGCCAAAAATGAGGTCCCAGATGAACAGCAGGTTACCGTAGTTGCCCTTGTAGTGACCGATGCCGTCGTCGTTGGTGATGGCGTGGTGTGCCCAGTGGGTGGCGGGGGTCGAGATGGTGCGCTCCAGCACCCACATGAGCGGGCGCAACGCCCGGATGCGATACAGCGGTTCGTCCCAGCGCCAGGCGCAGTGGGCGCCCAGAATCACAAACAGTTTGAACACCACATACAGCGCATACACGATGCCACCCACACCCAGGTAGAGCAGGCAGCCGGCCAGCCACAGGCCGGGCATCATCAGGTAATAGAAGAAGTTGTTGCGGAAGGTGATGCGGATGCTCATGTATTGGGCCGAGTGGTGCGCACGGTGCAGGGGCCACAGCAGCGGCGAATGCGAAAGGCGGTGCCACCAGTACTGCGTGAGGTCGTCCACCAGGATCAGCAGCCCGACCATGGCCCACCAGGGCCAGTCGGCCAGAGCACCCTTGTACTGGGGGGCCAGCCAGTGGCCCAGTTTGCCGGTGACCAGAATGGCCAGCGGCTGCGTGATGGCCAGCAGGCTCAGGAACATCAGCAGTTCCAGCTTGGTGTCGTTGGACGTGGCGTGCACGGTGTCGCGGTAGCGGTAGCTGATCACTTCCATGGCCGCAAAGCCCAGGATCAAGCAAATGACCAGCAGGTTCTGGATTTGTGAGGGGTTCACGTTTTGTCTCCTAGTTGTTGTGGCTGCCCGGGTCTGGCAAGCCCTGTTGACCACCAAATTGATCTGTATTGACGCGAGCTGTGTTGTAAATCTGGCGGTTAACGATTAAATTTTGTGGCTGCCTGATCTGCCAGACCAGAGTCCAACATGCCAAAAATTGATCAATTGATGCCAGTGCCACACCCGCTGGCCACACCTGAGCCGGCGAAAGATCTGGTGGTGGATTTGCCCGCCGAATGGTTTTTGCCCAGTGTCCATTCGATGTATTTCCAATTGTTCTCCAGGCTGCTGGCCTTGCCGATGTCGGCTGCGCAGCGCGACAGCCTGGCGCAGCCCCGGCTGTTGCCGCTGCTGGATTACCTGCCCATTTTTGATGCCACCCGTGCGGTGCATCAGCCCCACGGCGGCCGGTTGCTGGGCCTGCAAATTCCCATGGCCGCCCACGGTTCGATGGGCGCGGCGGCCCTGGCCAGCGCTTCCATTGCCCATGCCCTGGAGA
>CAXRGK010000216.1:0-4697 GCA_964230145.1 Burkholderiaceae bacterium
CCTTGGCCATGTGCTCAAGCAGTTCGCGCTCCATGGTTTCCAGATGGTCGGCCAGGCCGCGTGGCACCTGCGGGTGGTCGCGGTGCACGGCTTCGACGCGGCGCGCCATGCGGATCAGTTCGGGCAGTTGCTGGCGGTGCACCTCGTGGTAGCGGCGCAGGATGTGGTCGATCAGTTCGGACGGTGCGGGTGCTTCGGGTGCGGCTTCACGCTGCTGCAGGGCCTGGATCTCGCTCAGCACGGCGTTCGTGTCCAGACCCTTGCTGGCACAGGCGCTGTCCAGCGATTGCTGGCCGCCACAGCAAAAATCGAGCTTGAGGCGACGGAACACGGCGGTGGCGCCGGGAATCTGCACGGCAAGCGTGCCCAAGCTCTGGTTGGCCAGTGCGGGGGGAGTCTGAAGGCTCATGGTCATTCCTTTAAAAATTCACTTATGGTGAATCTATTGTGCGATAAGATTCATTTGAAAAGAATATTTACCATGCATGCCGTCAGGTCTTTCTCCTGGCGACGCGCCACCGGAGAAGACCATGCGCCTGACCCAATGGACCGATTACGCCTTGCGTGTGCTGATGTACTGCGCAAGCCACCAGCAGCGTGAGCACGCGCCCACGATCGCGGAGATTGCCGAGGTGCATGGCATCTCGCGCAGCCACCTCATGAAGATCGTGATGGAACTCTCGGCCAAGGGCTGGCTGTCGACCACGCGCGGGCGAGGCGGCGGCCTGCGGCTGGTACAGGACCCGTCGCAAATTGTGGTGGGCGAGGTGGTGCGGCAGATGGAGGAAGACTTCACCCTGGTGGAGTGCTTCAGCACCGAGGGCCGCAGCTGCGCGATCGACGCAAACTGTCGCCTCAAGGGCGTTTTGGCCGATGCGTTGCAGGCCTGGATGCGCGTGCTCGATGGCGTGACGCTGGCCGAGCTGGTCGCAACCGGGACAGGGGTATCGACCGTGCCTTTGACCGCGGTCAAACGACGCAAGGCCGGATCTGACGCATGATGCCTGCACCCTTGAAAGGTCTGCATGGATTTTTCGCCATCACCCCGCGCGCAGCAATGGCAGGCCAGACTGTCGGCCTTCATGGAGCGCTACCTGCTGCCCTACAACGCCGCCTGGTACGCGTCGGTGAAGCAGGGCGTTTTTCCGCCGCCCTTCATGGCCGACCTCAAGGCCCTGGCACAGGAAGAAGGCCTGTGGAACCTGTTCCTGCCCACCCTGCAGCCCCATGAACCGGGCACTGCGCTGAGCCACCAGGACTATGCGCCACTGGCCGAAACCATGGGGCGATTGCCCTGGGCGGCCGAAGTCTTCAATTGCAACGCGCCCGACAGCGGCAACATGGAGCTGCTGCACCGCTTTGCCAACGACGCGCAGCGCCAGCATTGGCTGACGCCCCTGATGAGCGGCGAGATCCGTTCGGCTTTTGCCATGAGCGAGCCCGATGTGGCCTCGTCCGATCCGACAAACCTGCAGACGGCGGTGCGAGAGGACGGCGATGCGCTGGTGCTCAATGGCCGCAAGTGGTTCATCACCGGCGCGGCACACCCCCACTGCCGCCTGTTGATCGTGATGGCGCGCAACGAGGGCGCCCCGGCGGACGCCCACCACAGCCACAGCCTGGTGCTGGTGCCGATGGACACACCGGGCGTGCAGATCGTGCGCAACATCCCCGTGGTGCACCACCTCGCACCCGATGGCCATTGCGAAATCGTGCTGCGTCAGGTGCGAGTGCCGCGCGCGAACCTGCTGGGTCTGTGGGGAGAAGGCTTTGCCATGGCACAGGCCCGGTTGGGCCCCGGGCGGGTGCACCACTGCATGCGCACCATTGGCCAGTGTGAGCTGGCGCTGGAACTGGCTGCCGAGCGTACGCTGGAGCGGCAGGTGCACGGTCGCTTGCTGGCCGATCAGTCCAATGTGCAGGACTGGCTGGCCGAGTCGCGCATCGAGATCGACCAGGCGAGGTTGCTGGTGCTGCGCACCGCCTGGCTGCTGGACCAGGGCGACAACGCTTCGCCCGAGACACGCGCCCAGATCGCCGCCATCAAAGTGGTGGCGGCGCGGCTGCAGAGCCGGGTGGTCGAGCGCGCCATGCAGATTTTTGGCGCCATGGGCCTGTCGCCCGACACACCACTGGCCTATTTCTGGACCTGGGGCCGCGCCATGCACCTGATGGACGGTCCGGACGAGGTGCATCTGCGCACCGTGGCCCGCCACGAAATCGCCCGTGCCCGCGATCGGCTGGGCCAATCGGCTGCCTGGTTCACCACGCCGGAGCAGATGCGCAGCGAGCCGCATCTGGAGGCCTGATGGGCGACGCATTTATCTCAAAAATCGTTGTTTGGGGGAACGATTTTTGGTCCACAATCCACCCCCTTCCGCACCGTTGCGGAACCTCGAACACTTGAATTTCAGATCATGAACAGCCCCCTCGACCACGCCCAGATTGCCGATGCCATGACCCAGCTTCCCCCCCAACCCATCAGCACCGATGTGCTGCGCGAAAAATACCTCAAGGACGGTGAAAGTACGGTAGAACAGCTCTACGACCGCGTGGCCCGTGCCCTGGCCAGTGTGGAAAAGGAAGAACTGCGCGCCGAGTACGAGCAGCAGTTCCGCCGCAACCTGGATGCGGGCGCGATTGGCGCCGGTCGGATCATGAGCGCGGCGGGCACCGGCATTCAGGCCACACTCATCAATTGCTTTGTGCAGCCGGTGGGCGACTGCATCCAGGGCGTGGACGACGACGGTTACCCCGGCATTTACGAAGCCCTGCGCGAAGCGGCCGAAACCATGCGCCGTGGCGGTGGCGTGGGCTACGATTTTTCGCGCATCCGTCCCAAGGGCGCGCGCGTCAAGGGCACGGCCTCCACGGCATCGGGTCCGTGCAGCTACATCAATGTGTTTGACCAGTCGTGTGCCACGGTGGAAAGCGCCGGTTCGCGTCGCGGCGCCCAGATGGGCGTGCTGCGCATCGACCACCCCGATGTGCTCGAATTCATCACCGCCAAACGCACGCCTGGCCGCTGGAACAACTTCAACGTCTCGGTGGGCGTGACCGATGCCTTCATCGAGGCGGTGCAACAAGGCGCCGACTGGGATCTGGTGCATCCGGCCGAACCGGGGGCCGAACACAAACAGCAAGGCGCCAGACAGCGTGCCGACGGGCAGTGGGTCTACCGCACGCTGCCCGCCCGCGAGCTGTGGGACACCATCATGAAGTCGGCTTACGATTTTGCCGAGCCAGGCATCCTGTTTCTGGACCGCATCCAGACGGACAACAACCTGCGGGCTGTCGAGTCGATCAATGCCACCAACCCTTGCGGCGAGCAACCCCTGCCGCCTTACGGCTGCTGCGACCTCGGCCCGATCATCCTGCCGAAGTTCGTGCGCCATGCCTTCGGTCATGGCGGCCAGGCCAGCTTCGATTTCGAAGCTTTTTCCCAAAGCGTGGCGCTGCAGGTGCGCGCACTCGACAACGTGCTGGAGCTGACCCACTGGCCCTTGCCCCAGCAGCAAAAGGAAGCCCAGGCCAAGCGCCGCATCGGTGTGGGCTTCACCGGTCTGGGCGACACGCTCGTCATGCTGGGCCTGCCCTACAACGCGCAAGAAGGTCGCGAGATGGCGCGTCGCATTGCCGAGTGCATGCGCGACTCGGCCTACCTGGCCTCGGTCGAACTCGCGATTGAAAAGGGGCCGTTCCCGTTGTTCGATGCCAAAACCTACCTGGCCGAAGGCACGTTTGCCAGCCGTCTGCCCGACGCGATCAAGAAGCAGATCAGGAAGCACGGCCTGCGCAACAGCCATCTGCTGTCGATTGCGCCTACCGGCACCGTGAGTCTGGCCTTTGCCGACAACGCGTCCAACGGCATCGAGCCGGCGTTCTCGTGGACTTACACCCGCAAGAAGCGCGAGGCCGATGGCACGCGCAGCGAATACGAAGTGCAGGACCACGCCTACCGTCTGTACAAGGCACTGGGCGGCGACGCGAGCAAGTTGCCAGCCGCTTTTGTGGGTGCGCTGGAGATGAGCGCTGAAGACCACATCGCCATGATGCAGGCCGTTCAGCCCTACATCGACACCTCGATCTCCAAGACGGTGAACGTGGCGGCCGACTACCCCTACGAGGACTTCAAGAACCTGTACCTGCAGGCTTGGAGTGCACGCCTCAAAGGCCTGGCCACTTACCGGCCCAACAGCATTCTGGGCGCGGTGCTCGAAGTCAAACCCACCCAAGAGGCGCCCAAGGCCGCCGAATCGGCAGTGGCTGCACCCGTGGTGGACCCGATGCGCACGGTGATCGAGAGCCGCCCGCTGGGCGCACTGGATGCCATGGCCGAGAAGATCGAGTACTGGACGCACGAAGGTCACAAATCGCTGTACCTGATCGTGTCTTTTCTGCCGGTGCCGCGCGCCGATGGCAAGGGCATGGTGGACCGCGCCATCGAGTTCTTCATGCCGGTGGGCCAGAGCGGCGAGTCGCAGCAGTGGATCACCTCCAGCATGCGGCTGCTGTCGTTGGCGGCGCGGGGTGGTTTCCTGGAGCGTGCGCTCTCAGACATGCGCAAGGTGGCTTGGGACCGTGGCCCGGTGCGCTACGGCTACAAGGTGCGCGAAGACGGCACCCAGGTGCCGCTGTGGCATGACTCCGAGGTGGCGGCGATTGCCTGGGCGGTGCAGAACATTCTGGAGCTGCGC
>CAXRGK010000217.1:0-2070 GCA_964230145.1 Burkholderiaceae bacterium
CTCGTCCAGCGGGGTGTCGGGTGTGATCACGCGGTCGAGCACCGGTTTGCCGTATTTGGATTCGCCGATCTGGAAGTAGGGCGTTTCGTCCGTGGCTTCGATGAAGTTGCCTGGCGAATAGACCTGGAACAGGCGCATGCCTTCAGTGCCGATCTGGCCACCAAAGATCATGGACACATTGAACTCCACGCCCGAAGCGCGCAGGGCCGCTGCATCGCGCTCGTACACACGGCGCACGGCTGCACCCAGAACGCGGCAGGCGTCGAACATGCTTTTGGCGTTCCAGATGGTCAGGGGTTCATCCTGTCCAGGCTCGACCAGTTTCTCGATCTGCAGCACCTCGCGCACCGACTGCGAGATGCTCAGGTTGCCGGCCGACAGCAGCGTCATGAAGCGGTCGCCCGGCTTCTCGTAAATGATCATCTTGCGGAAGGTGCTGATCTGGTCGAGCCCCGCATTGGTGCGGGAGTCGGACAGGAAGACGAGACCGGCGCGGGTCTTGATGGCAACGCAGTAAGTCATGTTTTTTACTTTTTGGGCAGCAGTCGCTGCAGACTGTACAGGGCGTCGAGCGCCTCGCGGGGGCTCAAAGCGTCGGGGTTGATCTGGGCCAAGGCCGCTTCGACGGCGGTGGGACCGGTGACTTCGGCTTCGGGGGGCGGCGCGAACAGGTCCACCTGCGCGCGGGCATCCTGGGCGCCCGATTCGAGCGCCTGCAGGGTGTGGCGGGCGTGGTTCAAAACGGCTGCGGGCATGCCCGCCAGACGGGCGACCTGCACGCCGTAGCTGCGGCTGGCAGGACCGGGCTGGATTTCGTGCAGGAACACGATGTCGCTGCCCGACTCGGCCGCGCTCACATGCATGTTCACCGCCGCAGGGTGTGTGGCCGGGAACTCGGTCAGCTCGAAGTAGTGTGTGGCGAACAGGCCAAAGCACTGCACCTTGTTGTGCAGGTGGGTGGCGATGCCGCTGGCCAGCGCCAGGCCGTCGAAGGTGGACGTGCCGCGGCCGATCTCGTCCATCAGCACCAGCGAGTGCGGCGTGGCGCTGTGCAAGATCTGTGCGGCTTCGGTCATCTCCAGCATGAAGGTCGATTGGGCGTTGGCCAGGTCGTCGGCCGCACCGATGCGGGTGTGGATCGCATCGATGGGGCCCAGGCGGCAGCGGCTGGCGGGCACATGGCTGCCGATGCTGGCCAGAAGCACGATCAATGCCACCTGACGCATGTAGGTCGATTTACCGCCCATGTTGGGGCCGGTGATGATCTGCAGCCGCTGGCGCGGGCCCATGACGGTGTCGTTGGCGATGAAGCTGCCGCCAGACAGTTCGGCCAGGCGTGCCTCCACCACCGGGTGACGGCCCGCGCGGATGTCGATGCAGGGCTCGCGGGTGAACTCGGGCGCGCACCAGTTCAGGGTGATGGCGCGCTCGCTCAAGGTGCATAAGGCGTCCAGTCCGGCCATGGCCTGGGCCAGCGCGGTGAGGGCGGGCACAAAGCTTTGCAGCTGGTCTAGCAGGCCCTCGTAGAGCCATTTCTCGCGGGCCAGTGCGCGCTCCTGCGCCGACAGGGCCTTGTCTTCAAAGGCCTTGAGTTCGGGCGTGATGAAACGCTCGGCGTTCTTCAGCGTCTGGCGGCGGCGGTAGTCGTCCGGCACCTTGTCCAGCTGGCCTTGCGTGACCTCGATGTAGAAGCCGTGCACCTTGTTGAACTGCACCCGCAGGTTGGTGATGCCCGTGCGGGCCCTCTCCCGGGTTTCCAGCGCCAGCAAAAAGTCGTCGCAATTGGTCTGGATGGCGCGCAGCTCGTCCAGTTCGGCGTCCAGCCCCGGCGCGATCACGCCGCCGTCGCGCACCAGCGCGGCGGGTTCTTCGAGCAGCGACTGCGCCAGCAAGGTCTCGCAACCAACGGGTGGCGTGAGCCACCGGGCCAGGCGAGCCAGAAGCGTGCCTTCAGTGGGCACCAGCGCGTGCAACGTTTGCGCCAGGTGGTTGGCCCGTTGCAATGCAAAGCGCAGCGCCACCAGTTCGCGCGGGCGCACCTGGCGCAGCGCGGTGCGGGCAGTGATGCGC
>CAXRGK010000218.1:0-26726 GCA_964230145.1 Burkholderiaceae bacterium
GTTCACGATCACCTGGGCACCCCAGAACGACATCTGGCCCCACGGCAGCAGATAGCCCATGAAGGCTTCGGCCATCAGCGCCAGGAAGATGCCCACGCCGAACAGCCAGATCAGCTCGCGCGGCTTGCGGTACGAACCGTAGAGCAGGCCACGGAACATGTGCAGGTACACCACCACAAAGAAGGCCGAGGCGCCGGTGGAGTGCATGTAGCGGATCAGCCAGCCCCAGGGCACATCGCGCATGATGTACTCTACCGAGGCGAACGCGAGGTTGGCATCCGGCTTGTAGTGCATGACCAGGAAGATGCCGGTCACGATCTGGATGACCAGCACCAGCAGCGACAGCGAACCGAAGATGTACCACATGTTGAAGTTCTTCGGAGCGTAGTACTCCGACATGTGGACGCGGTAGGCGTCAAAAGCGGTCGGGAAACGGTTCTCGAACCAGTTGGCCAATTTGGCCGTGGTCGGGGCGTTGGGGGAAATTTCCTTGAATTCAGCCATGTTGCTCTCCGTCAGGCCTTCTTGTCTTCACCCACCAGCAGCTTGGTGTCCGACAGGTACATGTGGGGGGGCACTTCCAGATTGTCCGGGGCAGGTTTGTTCTTGAACACTCGGCCGGCCAGGTCGAAGGTCGAGCCATGGCAGGGACACAGGAAACCGCCATTCCAGTCATCGGGCAGCGAGGGCTGGGCACCGGTCTGGAACTTGTCAGAGGGCGAGCAGCCCAGGTGCGAGCAAATGCCCACGGCCACGAGCACTTCGGGCTTGATGGAGCGGTGCTGGTTTTTGGCGTATTCGGGGGTCGGGTAGGCCTTGCGATCCGAGTTGGGGTCAGCCACCTGGGATTCGGTCTTCTTGAGCGTTTCCAGCTGTTCGGGCGTGCGCTTCATGATCCAGACCGGCTTGCCGCGCCATTCGACAGTCATTTTTTCGCCCGGCTTGAGGCTGGAGATGTCCACCTCGACGGCGGCACCAGCGGCCTTGGCCTTTTCGGAGGGCTGGAAGGTGCTGACAAACGGTGTGGCCACAAAACCGGCACCTACGGCGCCGGCGCAACCGGTGGCAACAAGCCACGTCCGCTTGCTGCTGTCGACTGGGGTATCACTCATGGAAATCCTCTGCGAGTCTGGAATCAGGGTCAACCGCGGATTGTAGCGGACTCAGGCAGACAGACTTCTTACAACTTTTGATGCCGAATTGACCATTCTCTGGCAATATCGCCTGGCATTTTCAAGGAGTAAGAACCATGTCTTTTGTAAGCGAATTCAAAGCCTTTGCACTCAAAGGCAACGTCGTTGACCTGGCCGTGGGCGTCATCATCGGTGGCGCTTTCGGGAAAATCGTCGATTCTGTGGTCGGCGACCTGATCATGCCGGTGGTCAGCAAGGCTTTTGGCGGACTGGACTTCTCCAACTATTACCTGGCCCTGGCCGGACAGGCGCCCGGCCTGCCACTGGCCGAGGCCAAAAAGCTCGGTGCCGTCTTTGCCTACGGCAGCTTTTTCACCGTGGCGCTGAACTTCCTGATCCTGGCCTTCATCATTTTCCTGATGGTACGGCAGATGAACCGCCTGCTGGCCCGGCAGGCGGCAGCACCTGCACCAGTGGCGCCAGCCCCAACCCCAGAAGACATCGTGCTGCTGCGGGAAATCCGCGACAGCCTGAAAAACAAAGCCTGATCAGAGGGGCAGGCCGGCCAACTGGCGGGCCATGCGAAGCGCCTGCACCAGACTGCTCGCGTCTGCTTTTCCTTGCCCCGCCAGATCGAACGCCGTACCGTGGTCCGGACTGGTCCGGATCAAAGGCAGTCCCAAGGTCACGTTCACGCCCTGTTCCACCCCGAGGTACTTGACTGGAATCAAACCCTGATCGTGGTACATGGCCACCACCGCATCGAACTCCCCGGGATGCCCTGGCGCGTGCCTGGCGCGCATGAATACCGTGTCTGGGGCGTACGGACCAAGCACATCCATGCCTTTGGCAACGGCCTGCGCGATCACTGGCTGCAGCACCTCGATTTCCTCTCGGCCAAACAGCCCACCCTCTCCCGCATGCGGGTTGACACCCGCCACCGCAATACGCGGCACACGGCCCAACAGACGCAGCAATGCATCGTGTGCGATCTGCAAGGTCTGCATGACCTGCTGTGGGGTGATGGCATCCAGCGCCTCGCGCATAGAGAGATGGATACTCACCAATACCGTGCGCAACTCGTCATTGGCCAGCATCATGCGCACAGGCATCCTGGCCAGCGGTACTCCTGCATCACGAGCGCACTCAGCCTGCAGCAATTCGGTGTGACCGGGATATTGGTCCCAGGGGGCACCCGCCGCATGCAGCGCTTCCTTGTGCAAGGGGGCCGTCACGATGGCCGACACCTCGCCCCGCAAGGCCGCACGCGTGGCCCACAACACACACTCGCCTGCCAGCTGTCCGGCGCGGGCATCGACCACACCCCATGGCAATACGGGCGCGGGAGCGACCACCTGCAGCACCGGCAGACAGCCAGGCGGCACCCACCAGGCCTCAGAAGGTGCTTCAATGGATGCCACAGGAAATGGCACACCACCGCAGACAAGCGCCATGGCACGACGCATCACTCCCGCATCGCCCGCAACGAAACAGCCATGTACCAGCAGGGGCTGTTCGCGCCATGTGCGCGCAATGATTTCCGGCCCGATGCCACAGGGATCACCGGGGGTGAGCGCAATGGGAAGTGTGGGTGCTGACATCAGGCTGGATTGTCGATCTCGATGAACTCGTGCTGCAGCCCCAGCTGGGCTGCCACATGCGCGGCCACGGCCGGTGCTCCGTAGCGCTCGGTGGCATGGTGCCCGCAAGCCAGAAAGGCCACGCCGGTCTCGCGCGCCAGATGCGCCTGCGGCTCTGAAATTTCACCGGTCAGAAACGCATCTACACCGGCCGCGATCGCCGCCTCGAAATAGCCTTGAGCGCCGCCAGTGCACCATCCCAGGCGACGGATCGGACGATCGCCGCCCACCACCGTCACGCAGCGCCCCAGCACTTGCTGCGCGTGCTGCCCGAGGGCAAACGCATCTGCCCAATGACCATGCCCTGCAAAACCGAGATCCTGCTCACCAAATTGCATGTCGGCCTGTATCCCCAGAACGCGGCCCAGCTGCGCGTTGTTGCCTAACGTCGGATGCGCATCGAGCGGCAGATGGTAGGCCAGCAGGTGCACATCGTTGGCCAGCAACAGGCGCAGGCGCTCACGCATCCAGCCAGTGATGCGCCCGTCCTGCCCTCGCCAGAACAGACCGTGATGAACAAAGAGCGCATCGGCGCCCGCAGCCATGGCGGCTTCGATGAAGGCGCGGCTCGCCGTCACACCCGAGACGATCTTGCGGATGGGACGCGCGCCCTCCACCTGCAGGCCGTTGGGCCCATAGTCCTTGAATCGTTCGGGCTGCAACAGCGCATCGCAGGCCTGCAGCAGGGTTTGGTAATCGGTCATCTTGGCATTCGAAGTCTCACCCGCATTTTGTCTCAACGACACCGCCTCGGCGAAGGTGGTAGGCGATTGTGCGATCTGGCACGCGCAGCGCGCATGAGCACAAGCGTTTGTCACCCTCGTCGGGACGCAAGCTCCACAGATCGCGGACAATCCTCCCATGCGACGTCATTGGCTTCTTTTTTCTCAAACGGTCACCGTGCTGTTGGCCGCCTGGTTCATCGTGGCCACCCTCAAGCCGCAATGGCTGCAGGGCATGGCGTCCTCGCAGGGCATCACCCTCCTGCAGGCCAGCGGCGGCGACGACGGACATCGCCCGGCTGGCAGTCTGAGCGGCGCCGCGCAAAAAGCTTCGCCGGCCGTGGTCAGCATCAACACCAGCCAGAACCGGGGCAAGAATCCCAACGCCCAGGATCCATGGTTCCGGTTCTTTTACGGCGATCAGGAAGACAACGCTCCCGCAGGCCTGGGCAGTGGCGTGATCGTCAGTCCCGAGGGCCACATCCTGACCAACAACCATGTCATTGAGGAAGCCGACGACATCGAGGTCGTGCTGACCGATGGCCGTCGTACCGCAGCCAAAGTCATCGGCACGGACCCCGACACCGACCTGGCCCTGCTCAAGATCAGCCTGGACAAGCTGCCCGTGATCGTGCTGGGCCAGTCCGAGCAGTTGCAGGTGGGCGACGTTGTGCTGGCCATTGGCAATCCGTTTGGTGTGGGACAGACCGTGACCTCGGGCATTGTCAGTGCACTGGGCCGCAACCAGCTGGGCATCAACACCTTCGAAAACTTTATCCAGACCGATGCCGCCATCAACCCCGGAAACTCCGGTGGCGCCCTGGTCGATGTGAATGGCCACCTGATGGGCATCAACACCGCCATTTATTCTCGCTCTGGCGGCAATATGGGCATCGGCTTTGCTATCCCGGTCTCGACCGCCCAGCAGGTCATGCGCGAGCTGATCAGCAAGGGCCGTGTCACCCGCGGCTGGATCGGCGTGGAGCCGCAAGACCTCAGCCCGGAACTGGCCGCCAGTTTCAACCTGCCCAGCCGCAATGGCCAGGCCTTGCAGGGTGTGGTCATCACCGGGGTGCTGCAAAACGGACCGGCAGCCAAGGCCGGTATTCGCCCGGGCGATGTGATCGTGCAGGTGGACCAGCAAAAAACCGGCAATGTGTCGGAACTGCTCAGTCAGGTGGCGGCTCTGGAGCCAGGCAAACCCGCCAGGGTGCAGGTGTGGCGTGCACAAGGCCTGTCCGAATTGACCATCACCCCCGGCATGCGCCCAGCGCCAGCACAGCGCCGCTGACAAACAGACTGGCTGGCGTGATCAGCTGGCTGGCGTTTCTTCGGGTGCCTGCGTGTGCTTGATGAAAATCTGCGCGGCCCAGATGCCCAACTCATAGAGCAGGCACATCGGTATGGCCAACGCCAACTGAGACACCACATCGGGTGGCGTGACCACCGCAGCGATCACAAAAGCGAGCACGATGAAATAACCGCGAAAAGAGCGCAGCTTTTCGACGGTGACTACGCCCATCCGCGCCAGTACAACCACAGCCACGGGCACCTCAAACGCCAAGCCAAAGGCGAGGAACATGGTCAACACAAAGCTCAGGTAAGCCTCAATGTCCGGCGCGGCCGTGATGCTTTTGGGGGCAAAGCTCTGAATGAAAGCGAAGACCTGCCCGAACACGAAGAAATAGCAGAACGCCACGCCGATGAAAAACAGCACGGTACTCGAAACGACCAGAGGCAGCACCAGTTTCTTTTCATGCGAATACAGACCCGGCGCGACAAAAGCCCAGATCTGGTAGAGCACCACCGGCAGGGCCAGCAAAAAGGCAGACATCAGCAAGATCTTCAGCGGCACCATGAAAGGTGAGATCACGGAAGTCGCAATCAGCGTGGCCCCTTTGGGCAAATGTGCCACCAGCGGCGCCGCCAGAATGTCGTACAGCGGACCCGGTCCCGGGTACAGGGCGAGTACCAGAGCTGCGGCGCCCACCGCAGCCAGCGCACGCAGCAAGCGGTCACGCAGCTCGATCAGGTGCGTGACAAACGGTTGCTCGGTGCCGGCGAGTTCGTCTTCTGGGATCTTGGGGTCGGACATGGGGGCCAATGCAAAAGCCATCGCCTGCGCGATGGCCGGAAATTCAGTTCAGGGGCTTGGGGCGGTAGCGGGCCACGCGCGCAGCACCCGACAGGGCCTTGGTGCGCACGCCGGAACGCGCCTTGTACCACTGGGGGACAGCCCCGCGCTTGAGTCGCCAGTTCTTGCCCGGGTGCTTGTATTCGGGCGGGGGCGGCTCCCAACCTGTGGGCTCGGGGCTGGACAGGCCAGCCGTGGTTTCGGCCCAGTCCTTTTCAAAGTCCGAAGCGGTGGTCTGCACCGACTGCTCGACATCGCGTGCAGCCGTCTCCACCGTCTCCTTCATTTTTTTCAGCTCTTCGAGGTCCATGGACCGGTTGACCTCGGCCTTGACATCGGCCACGTAGCGCTGGGCCTTGCCCAACAGCGTGCCCACCGTACGGGCCACGCGCGGCAGTTTTTCGGGACCGATGACGATCAGTGCCACCGCACCGATCAGCGCCATCTTGGAAAGACCGAGGTCCAGCACGACGGGGGCTCAGCTCAGGACTTGCTCTTGGCTTCGACGTCGATGGTGGTCTTTTCGGCCGCCGGTTGGCCCGTGACCTGACCGGCCGGCTTGTCTTCGGGCGTACCGCCCTCCTTCATGCCGTCCTTGAAGCCCTTCACGGCGCCGCCCAGGTCGGAGCCGATGTTCTTGAGCTTTTTGGTGCCGAACACCATGACCACGATCAGCAGCACGATCAGCCAGTGCCAAATGGAAAAGGAACCCATGAAATTCTCCTGATGAATCCAGATGATTCTAAAGCGATACACCCCCGGGGATGGCCCGGGCTGCATCACCTGTGACAGATGGGGGCTTTGCGCCCGCGATCAACCCTTGAGCCAGGGGCGCGGGCCGCCCATGACGTGCATGTGCAGGTGGTGTACCTCCTGACCGCCTTCGGCGCCCGTGTTGAGCACGATGCGGTAGCCGCCCTCGGGGTAGGGGTTGCAGCCTTCCTGCAGCGCCAGCCGGGGCGCGAGGGTCATCATGTGGCCCATGAGGTGGGCATGGTCAGGACCGACATGCGCCATCGACGGGATGTGCAGCTTGGGAATGATGAGGAAATGCACCGGCGCCCAGGGCGCGATGTCATGGAAAGCGAAGACATGGTCGTCCTCGTGGACCTTGCGCGACGGGATCTGGCCCGCCACGATCTTGCAGAAAATGCAGTTGTCGCTCATGGTTGATGAATATCAGAGGAATCGGGCATGGGCTGACCTCGGTTCAGGCGCACCATGCCCAGCACGATGCGGTAGAGGAACCAGATGGAAATCGCCACCCAGGCCAGCCAGCCCGGAAAGAAAAACAGGAACCACAGCGGGAAGGTGACCAGGTAGAGCAAAGCGGCCCAGACCACCGTGCGCAGCCGGTAGCCAAAGTGGCTGCGTTGCCAGCCCTGCACGTCGCCTCGCTTGACCAGATCGATGAGCAGCGCCACCACCAGCAGCAAGGGGCCGATCTGTGCGCCCGGCACCACCGCGCTGATCGCCACGATCAGGTGCAGCACATAGCTGACCCAGCTGATCGTCAGGTCGCTGTCCTGCTGAAGGTCGTCGGAGCTGTTCATCGCCTCACTCGCCCAGACGCTCGCGCTCAGCAGCTTTGCGCAAGGCTTTTTCTTCCAGGCCACTGAGGCCTTCGCGGCGGGCCAGCTCGTTCACCACATCCGCTGGCGTCAGACCATAGTGGGCAAGTGCGATCATGCTGTGAAACCACAGGTCGGCCACTTCATAGACCAGTTTGGACGCATCGCCCCCATGGTCCACATCCTTGGCGGCCATCACGGTTTCGGTGGCTTCCTCACCGATTTTCTTGAGGAAGGCGTCCGGCCCCTTGTGCAGCAGGCGTGCCACATAGCTTTTTTCGGGATCGCCGCCGTTGGCGGGTTTGCGGCTTTCGACCACGGCGGCCAGACGGTCGAGGATGTCCTGATTGCTCATGGCGTTCACTTGTAAATCGTTTCGGGGTCCTTGAGGACCGGGTCCAGCGCCTGCCATTGTCCATCCTGCAGGCTCTGGAAGAAGCAGCTGTGGCGACCGGTGTGGCAGGCAATACCCGGCTCATGCCCCAGCTGGGTCACCTTGAGCAACACCACGTCGTTGTCGCAGTCCAGCCGGATGTCATGCACCTGCTGCACATGGCCGGACTCTTCGCCCTTGAACCAGAGCTTGTTGCGGGAACGGCTGAAATACACCGCACGCTTGAGTTCAGCGGTCTTTTGCAGCGCTTCGCGGTTCATCCAGGCGAACATCAGCACATCGCCGGTGGCGTTCTCTTGCGCGATCACCGGCACCAGGCCTTGCGCGTCCCATTTGATCTGATCAAGCCAATCCATCATCGCCTCACAAACGCACCGGAATGCCACGCTCGCGCATGCGCTCTTTGGCTTGCTGCACGGTGTATTCGCCGTAGTGGAAGATGCTGGCGGCCAACACCGCATCGGCGCCGCCGATGCTCACGCCATCGGCCAGATGGTCGAGGTTGCCCACGCCGCCGGAGGCGATGACCGGCACGCTCACGGCATCACTCACGGCGCGGGTCAGCTGCAGGTCAAAACCGCTCTTGGTGCCGTCGCGGTCCATGCTGGTCAGCAGGATTTCGCCGGCGCCGTATTGCGCCATCCGGGTCGCCCAGGCCACGGCGTCCAGGCCGACATTCTTGCGGCCCCCATGGCTGTAGACGTCCCAGCCCGGCCCCATGGGCTGGCCATTGGCGTCCAGGCGCTGCTCGTCTTCGGGCGTGCGTCGCTTGGCGTCGATGGCCACCACGATGCACTGCGAACCGTATTTGTCGGACGCTTCTCGAATCACCTGCGGGTTGGCGATCGCGGCCGAGTTGAAGCTGGTCTTGTCGGCGCCCGCATTGAGCAGACGGCGCACGTCCTGCACGGTGCGCACGCCACCGCCCACTGTGAGCGGTATGAACACCTGCGAAGCCACGGCCTCGATGATGTGCAGGATCAGGTCGCGCCCATCGCTGGTGGCGGTGATGTCCAGAAAGGTCAGCTCGTCGGCGCCCTGCTCGTTGTAGCGGGCCGCGATCTCGACCGGGTCGCCGGCGTCACGCAGCTCGACGAAGTTGACGCCCTTGACCACGCGACCACCGGTCACGTCCAGGCAAGGGATGATGCGTTTGGCAAGCATGAATGTCTTTTCAAAAATCAGGGCACGAACTCAGCACAGACTCAGGCGCTGGGCGCCCTGCCAAAAATCACCGGGCTCAATGCGGATGGGTTCATACACCTGCGCAGCTTCAACGCACAGCATGTACTGCCAGCCATCGGCCGGCATGTCGCTCAGCGCAGCGCATCGGGCAGCGCCCGGATTCCAGACCACGGTGTGGGCCCAGTCCATGTCCTGCTCGATGCTCAGGGCGTGCGGGCCATCCTGCAATTCATAGCCCTGCGGTGCGGCGCAATACACCCGGTCGAACTCGCCCACAAAGCGCAGTTCGGGCGATGCCGTGCCGTGTCGGTCGGTCACCGCATCCCACTCTGCACGCCCCCCCAGACCCAGCAAGCGGGCCTGCGCCACATCGCTGACCGCCAAATAGGTGTGCAAGGCCCCGGTGAAATCCAAGGGTTTCGTATCGGTGTTGCGCACAGCCAGTTCAACCTGCAGGGCACCCGGCTGGAGCTCGACCATCAGGCGCGCTTCAAAGGCCTGCGGCCACCACTGGCGCGTGGCCGCACTGTCGTTCAGGCTCAGGACGAGATGGACCGCTTCAGCACCCAGGCGAGCAGGGCTGACAGTCCATGGCAGGTGGCGCGCAAAACCGTGCTTGGGCAGTTCGCCGCGCATGTTGAACTGCGGAAAGCACACCGGAATGCCTCCACGGATCGCCGCCTGCCCATCCATGATGCTTTTTGGACTCAGGTACAGACGCTCGCGCCCCGCCGCCATCCAGGACAGCACATGGGCGCCATGCTGCGCCACCACCAGACGGTCACCACACGGCAGCTGCAACTCGGTGGCGGGCAAACCCGCAAACACGACTGCGCGGCAGGTGGCGAGGTCAGACATGCTCAGCCGCCCAGCTCGTCAGCGCGCGCTTGCGCAGCTGCAAAATCCAGGTCACCGGAATAAATGGCACGACCACAGATCACGCCCTCGACGCCTTCATCCTCCACCGCACACAGCTGCTCGATGTCGGCCATGTTGGACAGCCCACCCGAGGCGATCACAGGAATGGTGAGCGCCTGCGCCAGCTTGACGGTGGCATCGATGTTGATGCCGCTGAGCATGCCGTCGCGGCCAATGTCGGTGTAGATGATGGACTCGACACCCCAGTCCTCGAACTTCTTGGCCAGGTCCACCACCTCGTGGCCGGTGAGCTTGCTCCAGCCATCGGTGGCGACCTTGCCATCCTTGGCGTCCAGGCCCACGATGATGTGGCCGCCAAAGGCGGTACAGGCGTCCTTGAGGAAGCCGGGGTTCTTGACGGCGGCAGTGCCGATGATGACGTACCGCAGACCGCTGTCGATGTATTTCTCGATGGTGTCCAGATCGCGGATACCACCGCCGAGCTGCACCGGGATGTCTTCGCCGACTTCCTTCAGGATGGCCTTGATGGCCGAGAAGTTCTGCGGCTTGCCGGCAAAGGCGCCGTTGAGGTCCACCAGGTGCAGGCGGCGCGCGCCCTTGTCCAGCCAGTTGCGGGCCATCGCCGCAGGGTCTTCACCGAAGGTGGTGGCCTGGTCCATGTCGCCTTGCTTGAGGCGAACGCAGTGGCCGTCCTTGAGGTCGATGGCGGGAATCAGAATCATGGCGAATCAGGAATAACAGTTGGCAGGCATCAAGGTTGCCAGTGGAGGAAATTGCGGTAGAGGGCCAGGCCCTGGTCCGCGCTCTTTTCGGGGTGAAACTGGGTGGCAAAAATATTATCGCGGGCGACTGCACAAGCAAAGCGCCCACCGTAATCGGTTTCGGCCGCGCAGTGGGCAGCGTTCTGCACGCGCGCATGGAAGCTGTGCACAAAATAAAACCAGCTGCCGTCTTCGATCCCCTGCCACATGGCGTGGCGTGGCTGTGTTGGCCAGACCTGGTTCCAGCCCATCTGCGGCACCTTGTAGCGCGTGCCGTCGGGCTGCAGCTTGCCAGCCAGATCGAACTTGACGACTTCGCCGGGGATCAGGGCCAGGCCCGGCGTGTCGCCCTCGGCGCTGTGGTCGAGCAACATTTGCATGCCCACGCACACGCCAAACAACGGCTTGCTGGCTGCGGCTTCAAGCACAGCCTCCAACAGACCCGACTCGCGCAGTTCGCGCATGCAATCGGGCATGGCGCCCTGGCCCGGCAGCACCACGCGGTGGGCATCGCGCACCACTTGCGGATCGGCGGTCACCGTCACTTCGGCATGGTCCACGCTGGAAGCCGCATGGATCACCGCCTGCGCCACACTGCGCAGGTTGCCCATGCCGTAGTCGACCACGGCCACGCGGTTGATCATCACAGGCTGCCCTTGGTCGAGGGGATCACGCCTGCGGCGCGCGGATCGTTTTCCAGCGCAGCGCGCAGGGCACGGGCAAAGGCCTTGAAAATCGTCTCGCACTGGTGGTGCGCGTTGAAGCCCTTGAGGTTGTCGATGTGCAGCGTCACGCCCGCGTGGTTCACAAAGCCCTGGAAAAACTCGTAGACCAGCTGGGTGTCGAGCTCACCAATCATGCCGGCGGTGAAGGTCACGTCCATGTGCAGGCCCGGGCGACCCGAAAAGTCCACCACCACGCGGCTGAGCGCTTCATCCAGTGGTACGTAGGCATGGCCATAACGGCGAATGCCCTTCTTGTCGCCCACCGCTTTGGCAAAAGCCTGGCCCAGCGTGATGCCAATGTCTTCGACCGTGTGGTGGCCATCGATGTGCAGATCGCCCTCGCACTGGATGTCGAGGTCCATCAGGCCATGGCGTGCGATCTGATCGATCATGTGGTCCAGGAAACCGATGCCGGTGGCCAGCTTGGCCTGGCCTGTGCCGTCCAGATTCACGGCCACGCGGATGTTGGTCTCGGCCGTCTTGCGGGTGACTTCGGCGGTGCGGTTCATAGGGATTCCTTGAGGGCGGCGAGCATGAGGCTGTTTTCCTGCGGCGTGCCCACCGTCAGGCGCAGGCAGTTGGCCAGCAGTGGGTGCATTTTAGAAATGTTCTTGACCAGCACCTGGTGCGCCTTCAACCCCTCGAAAGCCTTGGCCGCATCGGGCACGCGCACCAGGATCATGTTGGCCTCGCTCGGGAAGGGCTGCACGCCCGGCAAAGCGGCCAACTCGCGCTGCAGGCGGCTACGCTCTTCGCGCAAGGTTTTGGCCTGCTGCGCAAACACCTCGGCATGCTCCAGCGCGAACAGCGCGCACTCGTAATTGAGCACGCTGATGTTGTAGGGCGGACGCACCTTGTCGATTTCAGCCACGAGGGCCTTCGGCCCGATCATGTAGCCCAGCCGTACGCCGGCCAGACCAAACTTGGAGAGCGTACGCATCAGCAGCACATGCGAATGCTTCGCGAGGCGATCGATGTAGCTCCTGCTGGCGAAGGGCTGGTAGGCCTCGTCCATCACCACCAACCCGCCCTGTGCACCCTGGGCCTCGATGATCTTTTCGATCACCGCGTCGTTCCAGAGGTTACCGGTGGGGTTGTTCGGGTAGGCCAGGTAGACGATGGACGGTTGGTGCTGGGCGATCGCCGCCAGCATGGCCGCTTCGTCCAGCTCGAAATCGGCCGTGAGCGGCACCCCATGGAAAGCCAGGCCCTGCAGCTGGGCGCTCATGGCGTACATCACAAAGCCCGGCACCGGCGCCAGGATCGAAGCCCCCTGCACATCGCAGGCCATGGCCAGCAGGGCAATCAGCTCGTCCGAACCGTTGCCCAGCATGATGTCGTACCCTTCGGGCATGCCGGCGTAGTGGGCCAAAGCGGTGCGCAGGTCGTTCACACGGCCATCGGGATAGCGGTTCAGGGCCAGTCGGCCCAGGCGCTCTCCCAACGTCTTTTGCAGCTCGGGCGGCAGCCCAAAAGGATTTTCCATCGCGTCGAGCTTGACCATGCCCACCGAATCCTGAATCGCGTAGGCGTGCATCGATTGCACGTCCTGGCGAATGCGTTGCATGAGTTTCGGATTCACGGTCATTGGGGCTCTCGCATGGGAGGAACAGGGTTCAGACGCAGTTCGGCTGCACGCGCGTGGGCCTGCAGGCCCTCACCATAAGCCAGCTCGGCGGCGATGCGGCCCAGCGGCTGGGCACCGGCTTCGCTCACCTCGATCAGGCTGGAACGCTTCTGGAAGTCATACACCCCCAGCGGTGAAGAAAAACGCGCCGTGCCACTGGTGGGCAACACATGGTTGGGGCCGGCGCAGTAGTCGCCCAACGATTCGCTGGTGTAGGCGCCCAGGAAAATCGCGCCGGCGTGGCGCAGCAGCGGCTCCCAGCGGTGCGGGTCGCGGCTGGAAACCTCCAGATGCTCGGGCGCGATGCGGTTGCTGATGGCGCAGGCCTCTTCCATGTTGCGCGTGAGGATCAGCGCGCCGCGGTCGTTCAGGCTTTTGGCAATGATCTCGCGACGCGGCATCCCGGGCAGCAGGCGGTCGATGGCGGCCTGCACCGCGTCGATGTAAGCCGCATCCGGGCAGAGCAAAATGCTTTGCGCCAGCTCGTCGTGCTCGGCCTGGCTGAACAGGTCCATCGCCACCCATTCGGCAGGCGTGGTGCCATCGGCCAGCACCAGAATTTCAGAGGGTCCGGCGATCATGTCGATGCCCACCGTGCCGAACACGCGCTTCTTGGCGCTGGCCACATACGCATTGCCCGGGCCGGTGATCTTGTCCACCTTGGGGATGGTGGCGGTGCCGTAAGCCAGTGCGGCCACGGCCTGGGCGCCGCCGATGCTGAAGGCGCGGCTCACGCCGGCCACGCAGGCAGCGGCCAGCACGAGCGGGTTGCGCACACCCTGCGGTGTCGGCACCACCATGATGATGTCCTGTACACCCGCCACATGCGCAGGAATGGCGTTCATCAGCACCGACGAGGGGTAAGCCGCCTTGCCGCCAGGCACGTAAATGCCCACGCGGTCCAGGGGCGTGACCTTCTGGCCCAGCAGCGTGCCGTCTTCGTCGCGGTAACTCCAGCTCTCGCCCGAGGCTTTCTTTTGTGCCTCGTGGTACTTGCGCACACGGGCAGCGGCGGCCTGCAGGGCTTCGCGCTGGGCAACCGGCAGGCTGCCCAGCGCGGCTTGCAGTTCCGCTTGCGTGATTTCAAGTTCGGCCACGCTGGTGGCGTTCAGACCATCGAAGCGCTGGGTGTAGTCGAGCACCGCCGCATCCCCCCGTTTTTGCACATCGGCCAGGATGTCGGCCACACGGTGCTCGATGGCGGCATCGGTGTCGGCCGACCAGTGCAGGCGCTCGGCAAAAGCGGCCTCAAAGCCGGCATCTTGCGTGGACAGGCGAAGCGCTTGGGCAGACACAGGCTTGGCTGTCATGGTCAGTCCTTTTTCACGGCGCCGGCAAAGGCGTCGATGATGGCGCGGATCGGCGCCTGCTTGAGTTTGAGTGCGGCCTGATTGACCACCAGGCGCGAGCTGATGTCCATGATGCGCTCGACCTCGACCAGGTGATTGGCCTTGAGTGTGCTGCCGGTGGAGACCAGATCGACGATGGCATCGGCCAGCCCGGTCAGCGGGGCCAGCTCCATGCTGCCGTAAAGCTTGATCAGGTCTACATGCACGCCCTTGGTGGCAAAAAAGTCGCGCGCGATGGTCGTGTACTTGGTGGCCACGCGCAGGCGCGAACCGGTGCGCACCTGGGCGGCGTAGTCGTAGTCGGCGCGCACGGCCACACTCATGCGGCACTTGGCGATGCGCAGGTCCAGCGGCTGGTACAGGCCCTGACCACCGTGCTCGATCAGCGTGTCCAGGCCGGTCACGCCCAGATCGGCGCCGCCGTACTCCACATAGGTGGGCACATCGGTGGCGCGCACCAGCACCACACGCACGTTGGGCTGGTTGGTCGGCAGGATCAGCTTGCGCGATTTTTCGGGGTCTTCGAGCACCTCGATACCGGCGGCCTGCAAGAGTGGCAGGGTTTCGTCAAAGATGCGTCCTTTGGACAAGGCCAGGGTGATCATGCTCATTGGACTCTTTCGATGTCGGCCCCCAGGCCGCGCAGTTTGACTTCCATGCGGTCGTAGCCACGGTCGAGGTGGTAAATGCGATCCACCAGGGTTTCGCCGTCGGCCACCAGACCCGCGATCACCAGGCTCGCAGACGCACGCAGATCGGTCGCCATCACCGTGGCACCCGACAGCTGCATCACCCCCTCCACCATCGCCACCTTGCCGTCGATCTGGATGTTCGCGCCCAGGCGCACCAGCTCGTTGACGTGCATGAAGCGGTTTTCAAAAATGGTCTCGGTCACCTTGCTTGCGCCCTCCGAAATGCAGTTGAGCGCCATGAACTGGGCCTGCATGTCGGTCGGAAAGCCCGGGTACTCGGTGGTGCGAAAACTCTGCGCTTTGAGCCGACCACGCGAGCGGACGCGGATGAAGTCCTCGCCCGCTTCAATCTGCACCCCGGCAGCCTGCAGCTTTTCGATGACGGCTTCGAGGTGATCGGCTCGCCCATGGCGCAACACGACATCACCGCCCGTGGCCGCTACGGCGCACAGGAACGTACCCGCTTCGATGCGATCGGCCACCACCTGATGCGTGCACCCCTTCAATCGCTCCACACCCTGGATGCGGATCTTGCTTGTGCCGTGGCCTTCGATCTGGGCGCCCATCTTGATCAGCATCTCGGCCAGATCAGGAATTTCAGGCTCCTGCGCCGCGTTTTCCAGGATCGTCTCGCCTTCGGCCAGGGCTGCGGCCATCAGGAAATTTTCGGTGCCGGTCACGGTCACCATGTCGGTCGTGATGCGCGCGCCCTTCAGCCGTGTGCGGCCCGCCGGCAGGCTGGCCACCATGTAGCCGTGCTCGACGCTGATGTCGGCGCCCATGGTCTGCAAACCCTTGATGTGCTGGTCCACCGGGCGCGAGCCAATCGCACAGCCACCGGGCAGCGACACCCTGGCCTTGCCAAAACGCGCCAGCAAAGGCCCCAGCGCCAGCACCGATGCACGCATGGTCTTGACCAGTTCATACGGTGCTTCGGGGTTGTTCAGGGTGCCCGCATCGAGCGTGACGCGCCCGTCTTCATGGTGCTCGGCCGCCACGCCCATGTTGCGGATCAGCTTGAGCATGGTGGACACGTCCTGCAGGCGCGGCACATTGCGCAACTCGACAGGCTCAGCGGTCAGCAAGGCAGCACACAGCTCGGGCAAGGCCGCGTTCTTGGCGCCGGCCACATCCACTGTGCCCAGCAACTGGTTACCACCTCGAATCAGGAGTTTGTCCATGTCATTGCCCCCGAGCAGCCAAAGCGGCCCACTCGGCCGGGGTGTAGGTCTTCATCGACAAGGCATGCACCTCGTCGGTGTGCATCCTCGTACCCAGCGTGGCATAGACGCGCTGGTGGCGGGTGATCGAACGCAGGCCGGCAAAGGCCTCGGACACCACCACGGCGCTCCAGTGGCGACCATCACCGTCGACTTCCAGGTGGGTGCAATCGAGTCCGGCGGCAATGATGGCCCGCAATTGTTCTGCTGTCATGTGGTTCAGCCCCGGATCTTGTAGCCGGTGCGCAAGAGGTGAAGGGCAATGCCGCTGACCACCAGCAGCGCCGTGCCCACCACCGACAGGCTGGTCCAGGGCGAGACATCGCTTTGCCCGAAGAAGCCATAACGGAACCCGTCGATCATGTAGAAGAACGGGTTGAAGTGCGACAGGCGCTGCCAGAACGCTGGCAGCGAATGGATGGAATAGAACACACCCGACAGGAAAGTCATGGGCATGATGATGAAATTCTGGAAGGCCGCCATCTGGTCGAACTTTTCGGCCCACAGGCCGGCAATCACGCCCAGGGCACCCAGCATGGCCGCCCCCATGAACGCGAAGGCCAAGATCCACAGCGGGTGGACAAATTCAATGTGCACCATCCAGCCAGTGATCAGGAACACGCCGGCGCCCACGGCCAGCCCTCGCACGATGGACGAGCCCACATAGGCCACGAACCAGCTCCAGTGCGACAGCGGCGCCAGCAGCACAAACACCAGGTTGCCCATGATCTTGCTCTGGATCAGGCTGGACGAGCTGTTGGCAAAGGCGTTCTGCAGCACCGCCATCATCATCAGTCCTGGCAGCAGGAACGAGGTGTAGGGCACCTGGTCGTAGACCTTGACGTGGTCTTCGAGCACATGGCCGAAGATCAGCATGTAGAGCACCGAAGTCAGCACGGGCGCGGCAATGGTCTGGAAAGACACTTTCCAGAAACGCAGCACTTCCTTGTAGAAAAGGGTCTGCCAGCCACTCATTTCAGACTCCCTGCCTGGTTGCGGTTCATGACTTCCAGGAACACGTCTTCCAGATCGGCCTGACGGATTTCCACGTCTTCGGCCACCAGTCCCGCCGAGCGGATGGTGGCCAGGTGGTTTTCGATCTCGACAGCGTTGTGTACCGGCAGCTGCACGATGCGACCTGTCACACGGGCCATGGCCTTGAGTCCAGCAGGCAGCTCGCCGTCCAGTTTGAGGCGCAGCACCTGCGCCGTGGCCGAGCGCAGCAGGTCAGAGGTGCGCTCCAGCGCCACCACCTGCCCCTGCTTGAGCATGGCGATGCGACCACACAGGGCTTCGGCCTCTTCGAGGTAGTGCGTGGTCAGCAGCACCGTGTGCCCTTGCTTGTTGAGTTTGGCGATGAATTGCCACAAGGTCTGGCGCAGTTCGACGTCAACGCCGGCTGTGGGCTCGTCGAGCACGATCACGCGCGGCTTGTGCACCAGCGCCTGCGCCACCAGCACGCGGCGCTTCATGCCCCCGGAGAGCTGACGCATGTTGGCATGGGCCTTGTCGGCCAGACCCAGGCTTTCGAGCAGTTCGTCGATCCAGGCATCGTTGCCCTTGACGCCGAAATAGCCCGACTGGATCTTCAGCGCCTCACGCACGCTGAAAAACGGATCGAACACCAGCTCCTGCGGCACCACGCCCAGCAGGCGCCTGGCGGCGGCGTAGTCAGCCTGCACATCGTGCCCATGCACCTGCACGCTGCCTTCGCTGGCACGCGTCAGCCCGGCAAGGATGCTGATCAGCGTGGTTTTACCTGCCCCGTTGGGCCCCAGCAGGCCGAAGAACTCGCCCTCCTGCACTTCGAGGGTGACGCGGTCCAGCGCCTTGAAGGGCTGGACCCCGGCGGATCTGGGTGGGTAGGTCTTGGAGACGGACTGGAAGAAAAGCGCGGACCTGGAGGGGCTATTTTAAAGCCCGGGGCCAGGCCTCAAGACTGGCAAGGTCACGACTGGAGCAAGTCAAGCACCCCATACAGGGTGGCGAGCTCACACAGGCGCTCGGACAGGCCTTGCACCTGCAGACTCCGGCCCAGCCTCTGGGCCTCGCGCCGGCAAGCCAGCAAGACCGCCAATGCGGAAGAGTCAAACTCCTGGAGGGCCGAGGCATCGAGCAAAACCACACGGTCTTGTGTGGCCGCCATGGCCTGCACCAGATGCACCCGACAGGCCGAGGCCTCGGGATGCATCAGGACCGCAGGCAAGCGCAACACTGCCATGGCTCAGGACTTGCGGGCGGTGGCCGCTGCACCACCGGCATTGGCCTTGTTGCGTTCGGCCAGGCTGTTGATCAGGCCGTCGATGCCACCGGCACTGACTTCTTTGGTGAACTGGGTCCGGTAGTTTTCGATCAGCCAGATCCCCATGACATTGAGGTCATAGATGAGCCAGCCAGCGCCTTCGCCCGGGGTTTTTTCGAGGCGGTAGTCCAACTGGATAGGGTCGCCTTTGCCTCGCACTTCGGTGTTGACCACCAGGTTCTTGTCGTCCTGACCGGGCCGCAGGGGCTTGACCACCACAGTCTGGTCACTGACCTGGCTGAGGGCGCCGGAATAAGTGCGCACCAGCAGGGTCTTGAACTCGTCCTGCAGGCGTTTTTGCTGCTCCGGAGTGGCCTTGCGCCAGGCCGGGCCGGTGGCCAGCGCCGTCATGCGGCGGAAGTTCACATGCGGCATGAGCTTGCCATCGACCAGCTGCATGATCTTGGACGGATCGCCATTTCGCAGCGACTTGTCGGCTTTCACCAGGTCCAGGGTTTCCGTGGAAACGCGCTTGATGAAGGCATCGGCCGTTTCTTCATTGGCATGGACCAGGGGCGCAGCCACCAGGCCAGACAGCGCCAGCGTCAGCGTCAGGCACAGACCACGGCGGGTCAGGGAAGTCAGGGCATTGAACATGTCAGAACTATAACCTTGGGCAACAGATCAACCCGTTCGGGTTGTGAGCAAGTGTGTCGCCCCTTCAGGGGGCATCGGGATCGGAGTAATCGAAGTCCGACGGTGGGTTGCCGTCGTAAACATCGTATTCGCGTTTTTGCAGCCAGCCGTCTCGGACAAAGCTGTAAGGATCGAGCGAGGCCTGTTTCACGGCGTCGCCGGCCTTGAGCAGGCTGGCGCGTGTTTCGGTCGCATTGAGCAGTGCCACGCCCGTGCGGCTGGAGGCATCCTGGAAATATTGGCCCGGACTGGCCTGCCAGTCCACTGGCAAAGCCGCCGTGTCGCGCAGCGTCGTCGGACCCAGCACCGGCAGCACCAGATATGGTCCGGGCTTGACCCCCCAGTGGCCCAGGGTCTGGCCCATATCTTCCTTGCGCTTTTCGATACCCGCCTCTGTGGCAATGTCCAGCACACCGTACAAACCCAGCGTGCTGTTGACAGCCACCCGCATGAAAGTCTCGGCGGCCACCTGCCCCTTCAGCTGCAGCGTCGCATTGACAAAGGTCCAGACATCGCCCAGGTTGCCCAGGAAGTTGCGCACGCCCGTGCGGACAAACGATGGCACCACATCCACATAAGTCCGGGCTACCGGCTTGAGCACCGCCTCGTCCAGCTTTTCATTGAAAGCATAGACCTTGCGGTTCATGCCCTCCCAGGGGTCTCGCGGATCCGTCGCCACCGCGGAGGTGGTAGCGCACCCTTGAAGCAGGGCCGCACCCAGCACCGCCACAGCCAGCCAGCGGGAGGGCTTTGACTTCACGGCTTGCTCCCCGAGGCGGGCTCGGCTGCCTTGCTGTAGAGGAACTGGCTGATCAGGTTTTCCAGCACAACCGCCGATTGGGTGGTGCCGATGCGGTCGCCGGCCACCAGGTTTTTCTCGTCGGCACCGGGCACGATGCCCACGTACTGCTCGCCCAGCAGACCACTGGTGAGGATGGACAGCGAACTGTCCTTGGGAAACTGGTGTCGCGCTTCAAGGGCCAGCGTGACTCGGGCCTGGAAGGACTCGCCATCGAAGTCGATCGCCTTGACGCGCCCGACCACCACACCGGCACTCTTGACCGCCGCACCGGGTTTGAGGCCGCCAATGTTGTCAAACTTGGCCGTCACCAGATAGTCTTTCTGGAAGCTCCACTGCAGCAGATTGGCTGTCTTGAGCGCCAGAAAGAGCACGGCCACCGCACCCAGGGCCACGAACAGACCCACCCACACATCGTTTTTTGAACGTGCCATTACGTTCCCCTCAGATACTGAACATCATGGCGGTGAGGATGAAATCCAGCCCCAGCACCGACAAGGAAGACACCACCACGCTGCGCGTGGTGGCATTGGCCACCCCTTCGGGGGTGGGTTCGGCCACATAGCCCTGCAGCAAGGCAATGAAAGTCACGGCCACGCCAAACACCACGCTCTTGACCATGCCATTGCCCACATCCTTGAACACGTCTACGCCGCCTTGCATCTGACTCCAGAACGAGCCGGCATCCACACCGATCAAGAGCACGCCCACCGCATAGCCGCCCAGAATGCCCACGGCACTGAACACGGCTGTGAGCAGTGGCAGCGCGATCACACCGCCCACAAAGCGTGGCGCCAAGATGCGGCTGACTGGATCGACGGCCATCATTTCCAGGGCCGTGAGCTGCTCGCCCGCGCGCATGAGGCCAATCTCGGCGGTCAGCGATGCACCCGCACGACCGGCAAACAGCAAAGCAGCCACGACCGGACCCAGTTCGCGCACCAGGCTCAACGCCACCAGCAATCCCAGGGCCTCGGCAGAGCCATAACGCTGCAAGGTGTAGTACCCCTGCAGGCCGAGCACAAAACCGACAAACAGACCCGACACCGTGATGATGGCCAGCGAGTAATTGCCCAGAAAGTGGATCTGGTCACGCACCAGGCTAAAGCGACGCATGGCCGGCACAGACAGGGTGAGCAAACGGGCCAGCAGGCGCGCGCCGTAACCCCAGCCCGCCATGACGCGGCGCGTGGCGGCGCCCAGATCGGCCAGCGCGTTGATCAGGTTCATACCGTACGCCCCCCAAAATCTTCAGCCACGCTCGGCGCCGGGTAATGGAATGGCACCGGCCCGTCGCTCAGGGCATGCACGAACTGGTGGATCAGCGGATCGGTGCTGGCCATCAGCTCGGCAGGCGAGCCCTGGGCCACGACACCGCCATTGGCCAGGACCACCACATGGTCGGCGATCTCGAAGGTTTCCTTCACGTCGTGCGAGACGACCAGGCTGGTGATGCCCAGGCTGTCGTTCAGGCGACGGATGAGTTGCGCCGCCGTGCCCAGCGAAATCGGATCGAGTCCGGCAAAAGGCTCGTCGTACATGATCAGGTCCGGGTCCAGAGCGATCGCACGGGCCAGCGCCACACGGCGGCTCATGCCGCCGGAGATTTCGGACGGGCGCAGGTCCCGGGCACCCCGCAGGCCCACCGCATCGAGCTTCATGAGGACGATGTCACGGATCAGGTCTTCGGGCAGATCGGTGTGCTCGCGCAAAGGAAAAGCCACGTTGTCGAACACCGTCATGTCGGTGAACAGGGCACCAAACTGGAACAGCATGCCCATGCGCCGGCGTGCGGCGTACAGCTCGGTCTGGTGCATGGTCGTCACATCCTGACCGTCGAACAGCACCTGTCCTTTTTGCGCACGGTATTGCCCACCGATCAGGCGCAGCACAGTGGTTTTGCCGCCACCGGAGACGCCCATCAGGGCCGTCACCTTGCCACGCGGCACGCCAAAGGCGATGTCACGCAGGATGACCCGCTCACCGTATCCGAAGGTGAGGTGGTTCAGTTCGACAAGAAATGGACTGGTGTTCGGGGTCATGAAAAACAAGAGCCGGGTCAACCGGCTCTTGTAATCTTAATCAGGACCGGTCATCGAAATGTAAACCGGTGACTGACAGGGATTCTACCGAGCTTCAGCGCGGCAGGTCGCTCGAACCCATCAGGAACTCGTCCACGGCGCGTGCCGCCTGACGGCCTTCGCGGATGGCCCAGACCACAAGGGACTGACCGCGACGCATGTCGCCAGCTGCAAAGACCTTGGGCACGTTCGTGGCGTAGCCACCGATGAAGTCGGTCGAAGCCTTGGCGTTGCCGCGGGCGTCCTTGTCCACGCCAAACGAGTCGAGCACGGTGGCGACCGGGTTCACAAAGCCCATGGCCAGCAGCACCAGATCGGCCTGGTACTCCTTCTCGGTGCCGGGCACCTCGACCAGCTTGCCGTCTTTCATCTCGACGTGGACGGTCTTCAGACCCGTGACCTTGCCGTTCTTGCCGATGAATTCCTTGGTGGAGATGGCGAATTCACGCTTGAGCAAGCCTTTTTCGGCACTCTCGTCGTGGCTGGAGCTGGTGCGCAGCTTGAGCGGCCAGTAGGGCCAGACCAGCGCCTTGTTTTCCTTTTCGGGGGGCATGGGCATCACCTCGAACTGGGTGACGCTGGCCGCGCCATGGCGGGTGCTGGTGCCCACACAGTCGCTGCCGGTGTCGCCACCGCCGATCACGATGACGTGCTTGCCATCGGCACGCAGCTGGCCCTTGAGCTTGTCGCCCGCATTGACCTTGTTTTGTTGCGGCAGGAACTCCATGGCGAAGTGGATGCCGTCCAGATCACGGCCGGGCGCGGGCAGGTCACGCGACTGCTCGGAGCCACCGGTCAGCAGCACGGCGTCGAAGTCTTTCTTGAGCTGCTCGGCGCTGATGGTTTCCTTGGCCCAGTTGGTGACCTTGGAATCCTTGGGCCAGTCGCCCACCACCACACCGGTGCGGATCTTCACGCCCTCGGCCTCGAGCTGCTTGACGCGACGGTCGATGTGCGCCTTGTCCAGCTTGAAGTCGGGGATGCCATAGCGCAGCAGGCCACCGACGCGGTCGTTCTTCTCGAACAGGGTCACGTCGTGGCCGGCGCGGGCCAGCTGCTGCGAAGCGGCCAGGCCGGCAGGGCCAGCGCCAATCACGGCGACCTTCTTGCCCGTCTTGACCTTGGCCGGCTGCGGCTGCACCCAGCCGTTTTCCCAGGCGCGGTCGATGATGGCGTGCTCAATCGACTTGATGCCGATCGGGTCGCCGTTGACGTTCACCACACAGGCCGCCTCGCAGGGCGCGGGGCAGATGCGGCCGGTGAACTCGGGGAAGTTGTTGGTGCTGTGCAGCACATCGATCGCGTTCTTCCAGTCGCCGTGGTAGACCAGGTCGTTGAAGTCCGGAATGATGTTATTGACCGGGCAGCCGTTGTTGCAGAACGGCGTGCCGCAGTCCATGCAGCGCGCGCCCTGCTTCTTGGCCTGCTCGTCGGTCAGGCCGATCACGAATTCGCCGTAGTTCTTCAGGCGCTCGGCGACGGGTTTGTAGCCCTCTTCGATGCGCTCAAATTCCATGAAGCCGGTGACTTTTCCCATGATGCTTCCTTGTTTCTCTGTGTTCGTTCGTGATCAGGCGGCGACAGGCTTGGCGGCCTGGGCAGCTTTCTTCGCGTTGATTTCGCCCAGGGCGCGCTTGTATTCGTTCGGGAACACCTTCACGAACTTGGCACGGGCCGTGGCCCAGTTGTCCAGCAGTTCACGGGCGCGCTGGCTGCCGGTCCACTTGTGGTGGTCTTCCAGCAGTTTCTTGAGCTGCGCTTCGTCGGTCTGGTCCCGGTGCCACACCTTGCGATCGATCTGGGCTTCCTGCTCAGCGGCTGTAAGCACCTTTTCCATGCTGACCATGGCGGTGTTGCAGCGCGAAGCGAACTGGCCGTCTTCGTCGTAAACGTAGGCGATGCCGCCGCTCATGCCGGCGCCGAAGTTGCGGCCGGTCTTGCCCAGCACGGCCACGGTGCCGCCGGTCATGTATTCGCACCCGTGGTCACCGGTGCCTTCGACCACGGCGGTGGCGCCCGACAGGCGCACGGCGAAACGTTCGCCGCCGACGCCGGCGAAGAAGGCTTCACCCGAAGTGGCGCCGTACATCACGGTGTTGCCGACGATGATGTTCTGCGCGGCCACGCCACGGAAGTCCAGGCTGGGGCGCACCACCACGCGGCCGCCTGAGAGGCCCTTGCCGGTGTAGTCGTTGGCTTCGCCGATCAGGTACAGCGTGATGCCCTTGCACAGGAAGGCGCCAAACGATTGGCCGCCCGTGCCTTCGAGCTGGATGCGGATGGTGTCGTCGGGCAGGCCTTCGGGATGCACCTTGGTCACCGCCCCGGACAGCATGGCACCGACCGAGCGGTTCACGTTGCGGGCGGTTTCCATGAAGGAGACCTTCTTGCCGTGGTCAATCGCGTCGCGGCTCTTGGCGATCAGCACGTTGTCCAGCGCCTTGGCCAGGCCGTGGTCCTGCGTATCGGTGTGACGCGAGGGCGTGCCGTCGGTGACGTGCGGCACGGCCAGCAGACGCGAGAAGTCCAGGCCACGGGCCTTCCAGTGCTCGATGCCGGCGCGCATGTCGAGCAGGTCGGCGCGGCCCACCAGGTCGTCGAATTTGGCGATGCCCAGCTGGGCCATGATCTGGCGCACTTCTTCGGCGATGAAGAAGAAATAGTTGACCACGTGCTCGGGCTTGCCGGTGAACTTGGCGCGCAGCACCGGGTCTTGCGTGGCCACGCCCACCGGGCAGGTGTTGAGGTGGCACTTGCGCATCATGATGCAGCCCTCGACCACCAGCGGTGCAGTGGCGAAGCCGAATTCGTCCGCACCCAGCAGCGCACCGATGGCGACGTCGCGGCCGGTCTTCATCTGGCCGTCGGCCTGCACACGGATGCGGCCGCGCAGACCGTTGAGCACCAGGGTCTGCTGGGTTTCGGCCAGACCGATTTCCCAGGGCGAACCGGCGTGCTTGACAGACGACCAGGGCGAAGCACCCGTGCCGCCGTCGTGGCCGGCGATCACCACATGGTCGGCCTTGCACTTGGCCACGCCGGCAGCGATGGTACCCACACCCACTTCGGACACCAGCTTGACGCTGATGTCGCTGTGCGGCGCCACGTTTTTCAGGTCGTGGATCAGCTGGGCCAAGTCTTCGATCGAGTAGATGTCATGGTGCGGCGGGGGCGAAATCAGGCCCACGCCCGGCACCGAGTGGCGCAGCTTGCCGATGTAGTCGGACACCTTGCCGCCGGGCAGCTGACCGCCCTCGCCGGGCTTGGCGCCCTGGGCCATCTTGATCTGGATCTGGTCGGCGCTGGCCAGGTATTCGGCAGTCACCCCGAAGCGGCCCGAAGCCACCTGCTTGATGCGCGAACGCAGGCTGTCGCCCTCGTTCAGGGGCAGGTCCACTTCAACCACATCCTTGCCGATCACAGAGGCCAGGGTCTCGCCCTTCTTGATCGGGATGCCCTTGAGCTCGTTGCGGTAACGGGCCGCGTCTTCACCGCCTTCGCCGGTGTTGCTCTTGCCGCCGATGCGGTTCATGGCGATGGCCAAGGTGGCGTGGGCTTCGGTGGAGATCGAGCCCAGCGACATGGCGCCGGTGGCAAAACGCTTGACGATCTCGCTGGCAGGCTCGACCTGCTCCAGCGGAATGGCCTTGGACGGGTCGATCTTGAACTCGAACAGGCCGCGCAACGTCATGTGGCGCTTGCTCTGGTCGTTGATGATCTGGGCGTATTCCTTGTAGGTGCTGAAGTTGCCGGCACGGGTGGAGTGCTGCAACTTGGCGATCGCGTCGGGCGTCCACATGTGCTCTTCGCCACGGGCACGCCAGGCGTATTCGCCGCCAGCGTCCAGGGCATTGGCCAGCACCGGGTCGTTGCCGAAGGCGGCCTTGTGCATGCGGATGGCTTCTTCGGCGATCTCGAAAACGCCGATGCCTTCGACGCGGCTGGCGGTGCCGGTGAAGTACTTGTCGATGGTGTCCTTGTTGATGCCGATCGCTTCGAACAGCTGGGCGCCGCAATACGACATGTAGGTCGACACGCCCATCTTGGACATGATCTTGGACAGGCCCTTGCCGATCGCCTTGATGTAGTTGTAGATGGCCTTGTCGGCCGACAGGTCGCCCGGCAGGTCCTTGTGCATCGAGGCCAGCGTTTCCATGGCCAGGTAGGGGTGCACGGCTTCAGCGCCGTAACCGGCCAGCACGGCAAAGTGGTGCACTTCGCGGGCGGTGCCGGTTTCCACCACGAGGCCGGCGGTGGTGCGCAGGCCCTCGCGGACCAGATGCTGGTGGATGGCCGACAGGGCCAGCAGCGCGGGCACGGCGATCTTGGTGGCGCTGACACCGCGGTCGCTGATGATCAGGATATTGTGGCCGCTCTTGATGGCGTCCACCGCTTCGGCGCACAGCGAGGCCAGCTTGGCTTCCACACCCTCGCGGCCCCAGCTGGCCGGGTAGGTGATGTCCAGCGTGGCGCTCTTGAACTTGCCCTTGGTGGCCTGCTCGATATTGCGCAGCTTGGCCATGTCGGTGAAGTCCAGCACCGGCTGGCTCACTTCGAGGCGCATCGGCGGGTTGACCTGGTTGATGTCCAGCAGGTTGGGCTTGGGGCCGATGAAGGACACCAGCGACATCACGATCGCTTCGCGGATCGGGTCGATCGGCGGGTTGGTCACCTGGGCGAACAGCTGCTTGAAGTAGTTGTACAGCGGCTTGTTCTTGTCGGACAGCACGGCCAGCGGGCTGTCGTTGCCCATGGAGCCAATGGCCTCTTCGCCGTGCGCGGCCATGGGGCTGAGCAGGAACTTGATGTCTTCTTGTGTGAAGCCGAAGGCCTGCTGCTGGTCCAGCAGCTCGGGGCTGGTGGCCGAGGCGGTGGT
>CAXRGK010000219.1:0-2814 GCA_964230145.1 Burkholderiaceae bacterium
CCGTCCGGGTACTGCACCGCCAGGTCACCGCTGTGGAACCAGCCGCCGGCAAAGGCTTCCTGCGTGGCCTTGGGGTTCTTGAGGTAGCCCTTCATGGCGATGTTGCCGCGGAACATGATCTCGCCCATGGTCTCGCCGTCCTGCGGCACCGGCGCCATGGTTTCGGGATCGATCACGCGCACATCGCGCTCGAGGTGGTAGCGCACGCCCTGACGGGCGTTGAGGCGGGCACGCTCGCCGATGTCGAGCTGGTTCCAGTCGTCGTGCTTGGCGCAGACGGTGGCGGGGCCGTACACCTCGGTCAGGCCATACACATGGGTCAGGTCAAAGCCCATCTGCTCCATGCCCTCGATCATGGAGGCCGGCGGCGCGGCACCGGCCACCATGGCCTTGACGCCTGCGGGCACACCGGCTTTCATCTCGGCCGGTGCGTTGACCAAGAGGCCATGCACGATGGGCGCGCCGCAGTAGTGCGTCACGCCATGCTGGCGGATGGCATCGAAAATGGCTTGCGGCTCGACACGGCGCAGGCAGACGTTCACGGCCGCACGGGCGGCCAGTGTCCACGGGAAGCACCAGCCGTTGCAGTGGAACATGGGCAGCGTCCAGAGGTACACCGAATGCTTGGGCATGTCCCATTCGAGCACGTTGGACACGGCATTCGTGGCCGCACCGCGGTGGTGGTAGACCACGCCCTTGGGGTTGCCGGTGGTGCCGCTGGTGTAGTTCAGGGCAATCGCGTCCCACTCGTTGGCGGGCAGGCTCCAGACAAAGGCCGGATCGCCCTTGGCCACAAAGGCTTCGTAGGTGGTAGAGCCGATTTTCTCGGCGGGGCCGCTGAACAGGGCGTCTTCCACGTCGATCACCAGCAAGGACGATTTGGACTGGCGCAGGGCAATGGCTTTTTTCATCACGCCTGCAAATTCCGGATCGACGATCACAGCCTTCGCTTCACCGTGGTCCAGCATGAAAGCGATGGTTTCCGGGTCCAGGCGGGTGTTGAGCGTGTTGAGCACGGCGCCGGCCATGGGAATACCAAAGTGCGCTTCCACCATGGGCGGGGTGTTGGGCAGCATCACGGCCACGGTGTCGTTCTTGCCGATGCCCGCCTGAGAGAGAGCGCTGGCCAGCTGGCGGCAGCGGCGGTAGGTGGTGGCCCAGTCCTGGCGCAGGCTGCCGTGCACCACGGCCAGACGCCTCGGGTACACCTCGGCGGTGCGTTCGATGAAGGACAGGGGCGACATCGGCGCGAAGTTGGCCGGGGTCTGTGGCAGGTCCTGGTCGTAGATGCTGGTCATGCAAAAACTCCTCTTTAGCTACGCAACCCATTGTAGGAGGCCACCCCTGTGGCCGAACTGACAACACCGGGTCGAACACCCCAATCGGCCGCAGGGGCGGCCTCCTACAGGGAGGTGGTGTTGGCATGCCCCGCGCATGCAGGCCCCAGTTGTAGGAGCGCGCCCCCGCGCGCGAATGGGCACGGACGGGCGGCATCAGTTGGCACAACACCCCATTCGGCCGCAGGGGCGGCCTCCTACAATCGGTCCATGGCCATTCCCCAGTCCTTTTTGAGTGAACTGCTTGCCCGCGTCGACGTGGTCGAGGTGGTCGGCAAGTATGTCCAGCTCAAAAAGGGCGGCGCCAACTACATGGGGCTGTGCCCCTTCCACGGGGAAAAATCGCCCAGCTTCAGCGTCAGTCCGACCAAGCAGTTCTACCACTGCTTTGGCTGCGGCAAGAACGGCAACGCCATCGGCTTTCTGATGGACCACACCGGCATGAGCTTCATCGAAGCCGTCAAGGACCTGGCCCAGCAGATCGGCATGCAGGTGCCTGAAGAGCCGCAGTCGCCCGAAGAGCGTGCCCGCGCGCAGGCGGCCAAGGCCAAGTCCGACAGCCTGACCGACCTGCTCGAAAAAGCCGGCGAGGCCTACCGCGAACACCTCAAGACCAGCCCACGCGCCATCGCCTACCTCAAGGGCCGGGGCCTGTCGGGCCAGATTGCCAAACGCTTCGGCCTGGGCTACGCACCTGAAGGCTGGCGTTCGCTGGCCAGCGTCTTCCCGGAATACGACAACCCGCTGCTGGCCGAGTCAGGCCTGGTCATCGTCAACGAGGAAGACGACAAGCGCTACGACCGTTTCCGCGACCGGATCATGTTCCCGATCCGCAACATCAAGGGCGAGTGCATCGGCTTTGGTGGGCGCGTCATCGGGGACGGCACCCCCAAATACCTGAATTCGCCCGAAACCCCGGTCTTCCACAAGGGCCGCGAGCTGTACGGCCTGTACGAAGCCCGCGAGGCCCTGCACAGCGCCGGATACGTGCTGGTCACCGAGGGCTACATGGACGTGGTGGCGCTGGCCCAGCTGGGCTTTGCCAACGCGGTGGCCACGCTGGGCACCGCCTGCACGCCGGACCATGTGCAAAAGCTGTTCCGCTTCACCGACTCGGTGGTCTTCAGCTTTGACGGCGACGCCGCCGGCCGCCGCGCCGCGCGCAAGGCGCTGGACGGCGCCCTGCCCTACGCCACCGACACCCGCAGCATCAAGTTTTTGTTTTTGCCGGCCGAGCACGACCCCGACAGCTATGTGCGCGAGTTCGGGCAGGAGGCCTTTGCCGAGCAGATCCGGCAGGCCACGCCGCTCTCGCGCTTCCTGATCGAAGCGGCCAGCGTGGACTGCGACCTGCAAAGCGCCGAAGGCCGCGCCCGTCTCTCCAGTCAGGCCCGCCCGCTCTGGCAGCTGCTGCCCGAGGGCGCGTTCAAACAGCAACTGCTGGCCGAACTGGCGCAGCTGATCGCGCTGGATGCCC
>CAXRGK010000220.1:0-2334 GCA_964230145.1 Burkholderiaceae bacterium
CCACGCTGTGGGGCATGGGCATCGCCTCGGGCGCGGAGCTGAGACACTTTCTGAACGCGCTGCACAAGCCAGCGTCCTTCTGGTACATCACGAAAAAAGTGTTGCGCCACTGGCGCGACCTGCTGGTGCACCGGCGCGGCACGCAGCTGGTCAACGGCAATGCGCTGGTGGCCGGTCTGGCCCGTTCGCTGCTGGACCAAGGCGGGCAGATTCTGACCAACAGCCCCGCCACGCGCTTGCTCAAGAACGACGGCCGGGTGACCGGCGCGGTGCTGCACACACCTCAGGGCGCCCTGCATGTGCAGGCGCGCCGCGGCGTGGTGCTGGCCTGCGGCGGTTTTCCGCACGACCCGAAACGCAAGCAGCAACTGCTGCCCCACGCCCCTACCGGTCAGGAACACTGGTCGGCCGGCAACCGGGGCAACACCGGCGACGGTCTGCGCCTGGGCGAAAGCGCCGGCGGCCAGGTGGCGCGCGATCTGGTGCAGGCAGCCGCCCTCGCGCCTGTGTCGCTGGTGCCCCGAGCGAACCCTGGCAGCGAAGGCACCGTCGCGCATTTCCCGCACCTGATCGAGCGTGCCAAGCCCGGCCTGATCGCCGTGACCGCGCGCGGCGAGCGCTTCACCAACGAGGCGAATTCTTACCACGACTTCATGCAGGGCCTGCTGGCCGCCACACCGGCAGGCCAGAAGCCCGAAGCCTGGCTGCTGTGTGACCACGCCTTCATCCGCTGCTACGGCCTGGGCGCCGTCAAACCCGCACCGATGCCGCTCACCCCCTGGCTGGGCAACGGTTATCTGAAGCGCGGCGACACACTGGCCGAACTGGCCCGTGCCTGCGGCCTTGACGCCGAACGCCTGCAGGCCACCGTGCAGCGCTACAACGCCATGGTTGCAGAAGGGAAAGACCTGGACTTTGCCAAGGGCGAGACGCCCTACAACCGCATCCAGGGCGATGCCATCCACGCCATGGCGCGCGGCCTGCCCAACCCTTGCATGGGTCCGATCGCGCGCGGCCCTTTCTACGCCGTCAAGGTGGTCATGGGCAGCCTGGGCACTTTTGCCGGCCTGCGCGTGAACCCGCAGGGCCAGGTGCTCGATGGACAAGGCCAGCCGATTGCCGGCCTCTACGCCGGGGGCAACGACATGAACAGCCTCATGGGTGGCCACTACCCGGCCGGCGGCATCACGCTGGGCCCGGCCATGACTTTTGGCTTCATCGCCGCCCACCACATGGCCGGTGTGGACCCCGCGCACAGCCCATTGAACTCAATCGTTAACTGAATCTTCTTTGAATGGACGACACCATGTACTACGAACTCGCCACCATGACCCTGCCCTTTGGCACCGCAGGCCAGGCCGCCGCGAATGTGCAGGCTTACGCTGCTGGCGCTGACGCCCAGGGCGAACTGCTGGGCTGCTGGTTCACCGACATCGGCCAGCTCAACCAGATGGTCGTACTGCGCGGCTTTGCCACGCTGGACGCCCTGCAGGCCGAACGCGATCGCACGCAAAAACACGCCAGCCCCTTTGGCTGCGGCGAGATCTTCCAGAGTCTGGAGCAGCACAGCTACAGAGGCTTCCCATGGATGAAGCCGGTGCGCCCCAGCGCCGAATCCGGCATCCAGGGTCCGGTGTATGAAATCCGCACCTACGGCATCAAGACCGGTGGTGTGCAGCCCACCATCGACCTGTGGGAACAGTACGTGCCCGCCCGCCACAAGCTCTCGCCTTGCGTGGTGGCCATGGTCGCGATCGACGGCCCGCTGCGCTTTACCAACATCTGGGCCTACGAGAGCCTGAACGCCCGCAGCCAGGCCCGAGCCGATGCAGTGGCCCAGGGCATCTGGCCACCCAAAGGCGGCCCGGCCCACCTGACCACCCACATGGTCTCGACGATTGCCCTGCCGACCGCCGTATCGCCTTTGAAGTAAGGACACATGGCTCTGCAGGAGCGAGCCCCTGCTCGCGAAGGCATTCGGCCGCAGGGTCGGTCTCCTGCACAACAATGCCGCTTTCACACTTTCGGCCGCAGGGGCGGCCTCCTACAGACCGCATGACCTGGGCCGCATCTACTCATTGGCTTATCTGAATTCGCACCGCTGCACGCCGGCCGAGGCGATCCGCATCGCCGCACAGACCGGCTACCCCTACGTGGGCCTGCGCCTGTGGCCCAATGCGCCCGGCGCGCCTCAGCAGCACCTGCTGGGCCAACCGGCCGCCCTGCGCGAAGCACTGGCTGCACAAAAGGACACCGGCGTGGGCGTGTTCGATCTGGAGATCATCCGGATCAACGAACAGTTTGACCCGCACACCTGGGACGCGCTGTACGACG
>CAXRGK010000221.1:0-4273 GCA_964230145.1 Burkholderiaceae bacterium
ATGCTCAAGGTCTGGATGAGCCTCGGCGACAAGGTCACCCAGCTGCCCGAAGGCTTCAAGGTCATGGCCAGCACGCCCAGCTGCCCGATTGCGGGCATGGCCGACGAGGCGCGCCGCTTCTATGCCGTGCAGTTCCACCCCGAAGTCACGCACACGGTGCAGGGCAGGGCGATCCTCGAACGCTTTGTGCTGGGCATCTGCGGCGCCTCGCCCGACTGGATCATGGGCAACTACATCGAAGAAGCGGTGGCCAGGATCCGCGAGCAGGTGGGCGATGAAGAAGTCATCCTCGGCTTGTCCGGTGGTGTCGATTCGTCCGTGGCCGCTGCGCTGATCCACCGTGCCATCGGCGACCAGCTGACCTGCGTCTTCGTGGACCACGGCCTGCTGCGCCTTCACGAAGGCGACATGGTCATGGAAATGTTCGAAGGCCGCCTGCACGCCAAGGTCATCCGCGTGGACGCGAGCGACCTGTTCCTGGGCAAGCTGGCCGGCGTGAGCGAACCCGAGCAAAAGCGCAAGATCATCGGCGGCTTGTTCGTGGATGTGTTCAAGGCCGAGGCGGCCAAACTCAAAGCGGGCGGCAACGGCAAGGATTCGGGTATTGACGGCCGACCGGCCGTCAAGGGCGCGACCTTCCTCGCCCAAGGCACCATCTACCCCGACGTGATCGAGTCCGGCGGTGCCAAAAGCAAGAAAGCCGTCACCATCAAGAGCCACCACAATGTGGGCGGCCTGCCCGAGCAGCTGGGCCTGAAACTGCTGGAGCCGCTTCGCGACCTGTTCAAGGACGAAGTGCGCGAACTCGGCGTGGCCCTGGGCCTGCCGCGCGACATGGTCTACCGCCACCCCTTCCCGGGGCCAGGTCTGGGCGTGCGCATCCTGGGCGAGGTCAAAAAGGAATACGCCGACCTGCTGCGCCGCGCCGACGCGATCTTCATCGAAGAACTGCGCAACACCATCGACAGCCACAGCGGCAAGAGCTGGTACGACCTGACCAGCCAGGCCTTCACCGTCTTCCTGCCAGTGAAAAGCGTGGGCGTGATGGGCGACGGCCGCACCTACGACTACGTGGTGGCCCTGCGCGCGGTGCAAACCAGCGACTTCATGACCGCCGACTGGGCCGAGCTGCCCTACAGCCTGCTCAAGAAGGTGTCGGGGCGCATCATCAACGAGGTACGCGGCATCAACCGCGTGACCTATGATGTGAGCTCGAAGCCACCTGCCACCATCGAGTGGGAATAAAACAAAGGCACCTTCGGGTGCCTTTTTCATGCATCGCGCCATGTACCTGCCCAAACAGTTCAACCAGCCCGAGCACGCTGCCACCCTCATGCGCGAGCACCCGTTCGCCAGCCTGGTGACCACAGACGACACAGGTTTTCCGTTCATCACGCACCTGCCGCTCAAACTGGTGGAAGAGGGCGCTGAGCCTGCCATGCTGCTGGGGCATTGCGCCCGGGGCAATCCCCTCTGGGGCTATTTGCAAAAACGCCCGCTGGCGCTGGCCAGCTTCATGGGGCCGCAGGCCTACATGTCGCCCAAGGTCTATCCCGATCTTCAGCGGGTGCCGACCTGGTCGTATCTGGCGGTGCAGGCTCGGGTCGAAGCCCGTCTGCTCGATGTCGAAGAGGCCAAGGATGCGTTGCTCAAGCAGCTGATCGCCGACCATGAGCCGGCTTATGCCGCACAGTGGCGCGCCTTGCCAGCGGACTACACCGGCAAAATGCTGAACGCCGTCACTGCTTTCGAGCTGCGCATCGTCGACCTGCAGTGCGCCATCAAGCTCAACCAGCACCGCCCCGAGGCGCATGCGGCCATGCACGCCGCCTATGCCATGGGCCATGCGCAGGAGCAGGCCCTGGCCGCATGGATGAAGAAATTGGGACTGGTGTGAGCGATCAGCGCCTGAGCGACGAACACTGGATGGGCCTGGCGCTGGCGCAAGCCCGCGAGGCCGCGGCAGCAGGCGAAGTGCCTGTAGGGGCGGTGGTCGTCAAAGACGGCCAGCTGATCGCCACTGGCCGCAATGCCCCGATTGCCGGCCATGACCCCACCGCCCATGCCGAAGTGATGGCCCTGCGCTTGGCGTCCAGGCTGCTGGGCAATTACCGGCTCGACGGTTGCACGCTCTATGTGACGCTGGAGCCCTGCGCCATGTGCAGCGGGGCCATGCTGCACGCTCGTTTGCACCGCGTGGTGTTTGGTGCAGCCGATCCCCGCACCGGCGTGGCGGGATCAGTGCTTGACCTGTTTTCCTATCCGCAGTTGAACCACCAGACACAGATCACCGGCGGTGTGCGGGCTCAAGAATGTGCGCAGGTGCTCAAGGATTTCTTCAAACCCCGCCGCATCAACACCAGCCCATTGCGAGAAGACGCGCTGCGCACACCCGAGATGGCCTTCAAGGACTTGCCACAGATGCCAGGCATCCCGCTCCTGTTTGATGACTTGCCCAGCCTTCAAGGGCTGCGCCTGCATGTGAACGACACCGGGCCGGCCGATGCGCTGCAGGCCACGCTCTGGGTGCATGGGCCCGACAGCTGGTCGCTGGCCTGGCGCGAAGCGTTGCAAGCAGCCCCGGCTGGTCGCCACATCGTGCCGGATCTGATGGGTTTCGGACGCAGTGACAAACCCAAAAAGGAAAGTTTTCATTTGTTGCAGACCCATGTGCAGGGGCTAGATGAACTTTGTGAGAGATTGGGTCTGGAGCAGGTGGTGCTGGTGGGTGCTCCGGAGATTCAGCCCTTGCTCATTTCGCTGATGACCCAACGCCCGCAGCGGTATGTGCTCGGTGCGCCACAAGCACCGACACCTCTGAGCCGAGCCTGGCGAGATGCGCCTTATCCCGATAAAGGCTACAGGGCTGGACCACGTGCCCTGGCGAAATTGCTTTAAGGGCTCGTGCGACACTCGGCGTTGTTCAAGAAAGTTCCGTCATGGCCCACATTTACGTTTTTTCCCCTTCCAGCGCGGTGCGCGACAAGGCCGCTTTCCGGCGTGGGGTCAAGCGCCTGCAAGCCCTGGGCCACGAGGTTGAAATCGACAAAGCTGCACTGGACTGCCACATGCGCTTTGCAGGTGACGATGCCACCCGCATCGCTTCCGTTGGCCGCGCAGCCGCCAGCGGCGCCGACATCGCCCTGATCTCGCGGGGCGGCTACGGCCTCACGCGCATCCTGCCGGGCTTGCCGTACAAAGCCATTGCCAAAGCCATCGACAGTGGCACGCAGTTTGTGGGCCTGAGCGACTTCACGGCGTTCAACCAGGCCGTCCTGGCCAAAACCGGCCTCATCACCTGGCAAGGACCGGCCCTGGGCGAGGATTTCGGGCCACAGACCGAGCCTGACGACATCACGCTGGCCTGCTTCGAGGACTTGGTGGCTGAGCAAGGGGAGGGCGCCGGTTGGCAACGCCCCAAGGCCGAGGCCACGCTTCAGGTCCGCGTCACAGATGCCATGCTCTGGGGCGGCAACCTGTCTGTGCTGGTGTCCCTGCTGGGCACGCCGTATTTCCCGCCTCTCGACACGGGCGTGCTCTTCCTCGAAGACGTTGGCGAGCACCCCTACCGCATAGAGCGCATGCTTACCCAGCTTTTGCATGCGGGTGTACTGGCTCGCCAGAAAGCTGTGGTGCTGGGCCAGTTCACCAACTTCAAGCTGGTGCCGACGCACGACAAGGGTTTCAAGTTGTCCACCGTGGTGGGCTGGCTGCGCAGCCAGATCAAGCCTCCCGTAGTGACCGGCTTGCCGTTTGGCCATGTGCCGACCAAGGTGCTGTTGCCTGTGGGCGCCAAGGTGGATCTTGTCACTGAAGAGCGAGACGCACTCATGGTCTGGGGTCATATTTGATCTGTATGTCCCAGGACTCTTGCGCGACACGGCAGCAGGTTGGCAACATCCATCGAGCGAACGCGTTCTGGTGACGCAGCTGGTGGTGGCGCCCATCCTGGTCCACAGGCAGCTTCCCATCAAGTGACTCAAGTCCCGCAACTGCATCACGCGCCAGTCGCGACAATGGGCAACCTTGATTTAATTTAACTTAACATAAGATACATCGTATATAGCAATTCATGTCAGATGCGCAAGGACTCGCTTGAAACACGCGGTACGCCAATACTGATCAGCGCTGCAGAACCTGGCGAATCAGGCGCACAGAATCGTCCCGGCCCGCCTTGACCGCAAAATCCTCTGCACTGAAATCCAGGTCATTGCGTGGATAAGCTTCCGCTCCGGATTCCAGCAGCAGTTTGACCATGTCACTGTTGCTGTAC
>CAXRGK010000222.1:0-9225 GCA_964230145.1 Burkholderiaceae bacterium
CTCGGCGATTTGCAAAGGCCTGGATCTGGGGGCCTGGGCCAGCGAGAGTTTTCGTCTGCCTGAAGACACGCCAACCGATGGCGAGTTTGGCGACCCCAAGCTGCATTGAATCAGGCGTGTGTCGCGCCTGAAAAAGCACGCTCCTCTGCCAGCCAGCTCAGCACCGGCACGGTACCGGGGAGCACGGGAACCACTTCGACAGGCAACTGCTGCCAGGCAAACGACTGGGCTTCACGCATCTGCAGCGTTCCATCCCACTGCCGCACCTTGCAAAAATGCAGACGCACCAAGGCGTGCGGGTAGTCCACCAGCTGAGTCTTCCAGAGTTCTGCAGCGCAAATGGTGATGCCAAGCTCCTCGCAGAGTTCGCGGCGCAAAGCCTGCTCCACCGTCTCGCCGGCTTCGAGTTTGCCGCCCGGGAATTCCCAATAGCCTTCGTACACCTTGCCTTTGGGGCGGGAGGTCAGCAAGAACGAACCATCAGGCAGCAGCAGCACGCCCACGGCAACATCGGTCACCTTGCGGTCGGCACCGCCCTGCCGCGGCTGCTGCCCATCGGCCACCAGCGTGGTGTTCATGATCAAGCCAGACGCCCCATGTAGTCGCGCGCAAACTGGTAGGCCACACGGCCACTGCGCGAGGTGCGCTCCTGTGGGCGCTGGAGCGCAGCAGGGCGGGCCTCTTCGATCTGCGCAGGCGTAGCACCCAGCGCACCCAGCCACTGGGCCGCAATCGTCAGGTACTCGTCCTGTGAGAAGGGGTAGAAACTGATCCACAATCCAAAGCGCTCGGACAGAGAGATTTTTTCTTCGACGCCTTCACCCGGATGCACCTCGCCATCAGGCGTGTGCTTGTAGGTGAGGTTTTCGCTCATGTACTCGGGCAGCAGGTGGCGCCGGTTGCTGGTGGCGCACACCAGCACATTGGGCGTGGCAGCCGCCACCGAGCCATCCAGGATCGATTTGAGCGCCTTGTAGCCGGGCTCGCCGTCTTCAAAGCTCAGGTCATCGCAATAGACCATGAACTTTTCGGGTCGACCGGCCACCACGTCGATGATGTCGGGCAGATCGGTCAAGTCTTCCTTGTCCACCTCGATCAGGCGCAGCCCCTGAGGAGCGAAGCTGTTGAGGCAGGCCTTGATGAGCGAGGACTTGCCGGTACCGCGGGCGCCCGTGAGCAGCACGTTGTTGGCCGGGCGGCCCTGCACGAACTGCTCGATGTTGCGCTGCATCTTTTCCTTCTGATCGTCGATTTCCTTGAGGTCATCAAGCGACATGGCCGCCACATGGCGTACCGGCTCCAGCACGCCATGGCCCGAGGCACGCTTGCGGTAGCGCCAGGCCACGGCCAGAGTCCAGTCGGGTGCGCTCAAGGGTTGCGGCAGCACCGACTCGATGCGCGCCACCAACTGTTCGGCGCGCTCGATCAAGCGTTCAAACTTCTCGTTCATCGCGCCTCAGCTCCTGTAGTCGGCATTGATCGACACGTAGTCGTGGCTCAGGTCACAGGTCCAGACGGTGTCACTGGCTGTGCCACGGCCCAGGCCCACGCGCACGGTGATCTCGGCCTGCTTCATGACACGCTGGCCGTCTTCTTCCTGATAGGCCGGGTGACGGCCGCCTTTCGTGGCGACATGCACATCGTCCAGGTGCAGTTCGATCAGGCTCTGGTCCAGATCGTCGATGCCGGCGTAGCCCACGGCCGCCAGGATGCGCCCCAGGTTGGGATCACTGGCGTACATGGCGGTCTTGACCAGCGGCGAATGAGCAATGGCATAAGCCACCTGGCGGCATTCGTCCGGAGTCTTGCCACCGTCGACCTGGATGGTCAGGAATTTGGTCGCGCCTTCGCCGTCGCGCACGATGGCGTGCGCCAGCTGGCGTGCCACTTGCAGCATGGCCGCCTTGAGCGTCTGGCCTTCGGGCGTGGCCCAGGACGTGACGGGCGCGTGTCCTGCCTGATGGGTAGCAACCACCACAAAAGAGTCGTTGGTCGACGTATCGCCATCGATGGTGATGCGGTTGAATGAGCCATCAGCCAGCTCGCGCGCCAGCGCGGGCAGCAACTCGGGGGCAATGGCCGCATCGGTGGCCAGAAAGCCCAGCATGGTGGCCATGTTGGGGCGGATCATGCCGGCGCCCTTGCTGATGCCAGTCACGTTCACAGCCTTGCCACCGATCTGCAGTTGCACGCTGGCCGCCTTGGGCACGGTGTCGGTGGTCATGATGCCTTCGGCCGCCTTGGCCCAGTTCGCAGCCGCAGCATCACCGATGGCTGCTGGCAGACCCGCCACGATCCGGTCCACAGGCAAAGGTTCCATGATCACGCCCGTCGAAAACGGCAGGATCTGGCCCGGCTGGCATTGCAACAGCTTGGCCATGGCTTCACAGGTTTGACGTGCATGGGCCAGACCGGGTGCACCAGTTCCTGCATTGGCATTGCCGGTGTTGATGACCATGGCGCGGATGCCCTGAGCACCCTGCAGGTGCTCGCGGCACACCTGCACCGGGGCGGCGCAGAAGCGGTTCTTAGTGAACACACCGGCCACACTGGCGCCTTCGTCAAGCAGCATCACGCTGACGTCCTTGCGGTTGGCCTTGCGCACGCCGGCTTCAGTGATGCCCCAGCGCACACCGGACACGGGATGCAGCTGCGCAGGATCGATGGGTGGCAGATTCACAGGCATGGAATTCTTCCGTCTGTATGAAAAGGTTCAAGAAAAACGGGCCGAAGCCCGTTGCATGAAAGTACGATCGGTCAGCTCAGCTTGCCGTGGCAGACCTTGAACTTCTTGCCAGAGCCGCAAGGACAGGGGTCGTTGCGGCCAATGCCGGCAAACCGGGTGATGTCAAAGCCATCGGCCGTGGTGACCTGCTGCTCACCGGTTTCGTCGGGGGCGCTGTAGGTCATGTTGTCGATGTGTTCGGCCTTTTCTTCGATGGCGTGCGCGGCTTCCTGCACCTGTTCGCCACTCTGGATCTGCACCGTCATCAGGATGCGGGTCACTTCGTTCTTCACCGAATCGAGCAACTGGCCAAACAGCTCGAAAGCCTCGCGCTTGTATTCCTGCTTGGGTTGTTTCTGGGCGTAGCCGCGCAGATGGATGCCTTGGCGCAGGTAGTCCAGCGCCGACAGGTGTTCGCGCCAGTGGGTGTCGATGCTTTGCAGCAGCACCATGCGTTCAAAAGGCACGAAGTTCTCGGCCCCAACCAGATCCAGTTTGGCCTTGAAATGGGCATGCGCTGCCGCCACCACCGCTTCCAGAATGTCCTCATCGCTGATGGCACTTGATGCTTGCACCTTGGCCTGCAGGTCAATGTCCAGGTGCCAATCGTTTTTGAGTGCAGTCTGCAGCCCAACCAGATCCCATTGCTCTTCCACCGACTCCACAGGTACGAACTGACGCACCAGATCGGTGAAACAGCCTTCACGCAGCGATGCAATCTGGGCGTCCAGATCCTGCGCATCCAGAATATCGTTGCGCTGTTGGTAGATCACCTTGCGCTGGTCGTTGGACACGTCGTCGTATTCGAGCAGCTGCTTGCGGATGTCAAAGTTGCGTGCTTCCACCTTGCGCTGCGCGCTCTCGATGCTGCGCGTGACGATGCCGGCCTCAATGGCTTCACCCTCGGGCATCTTCAGGCGGTCCATGATGGCGCGCACGCGGTCACCCGCGAAGATGCGCATGAGCGGGTCGTCCAGGCTCAGATAGAAGCGGGAAGACCCCGGATCGCCCTGGCGGCCGGAACGGCCGCGCAGCTGGTTGTCAATGCGGCGTGATTCATGACGCTCGGTGGCGATGATGCGCAGACCGCCGTTGGCCTTGACCTGTTCGTGGGTCTTTTTCCAGTCCTCACGCAAGGCAGCCACTTTGGCCTGGCGCTGCTCCTCGGACAAGGACTCATCGGCTTCGATGACCTGCACTTCCTTTTCGATGTTGCCGCCCAGCACGATGTCGGTGCCGCGACCAGCCATGTTGGTGGCGATCGTGATCATGCCGGGGCGACCGGCCTGGGCCACGATGTCGGCCTCACGGGCATGCTGCTTGGCGTTGAGCACCTGGTGCTCAAGCTTGGCCTGCGTCAACAACTGGGAAATCAGCTCGGAGTTCTCGATCGAGCTGGTGCCCACCAGCACGGGCTGGCCACGCTCATGGCACTCGCGGATGTCGGCGATGGCCGCCGTGTATTTCTCCTGAGCGGTCTTGTAGACACGGTCGAGCTGGTCGTCACGCAGGCTCTTGCGGTTAGGAGGAATCACCACGGTCTCGAGACCGTAGATTTCCTGGAATTCGTAGGCTTCCGTGTCTGCAGTGCCGGTCATGCCGCCCAGCTTGCTGTAGAGGCGGAAATAGTTCTGAAAGGTAATGGATGCCAGCGTCTGGTTTTCGGCCTGGATCTCCACACCTTCCTTGGCTTCGACGGCCTGGTGCAAGCCATCGCTCCAGCGGCGACCTGCCATGAGGCGGCCGGTGAATTCGTCGACGATGACGATTTCGCCGCCCTGCACCACGTAGTGCTGATCTCGGTGATACAGGTGCTGTGCACGCAAAGCCGCGTTGAGGTGGTGCATCAGCGTGATGTTGGCCGGGTCATACAGGCTGGCGCCTTCGGGGATCAGACCCATCTGTGCAAGCACTTCCTCGGCTTTTTCATGCCCCTGCTCGGTCAGAAAAACCTGACGCGATTTTTCATCAAGTGTGAAATCGCCTGGGGTGATGATGCCCTCGCCGGTGCGAGGATCGGCTTCGCCAATCTGCTGGGTGAGCATCGGCACCACCTGACGCATGGCCAGGTACATGGCGGTGTGGTCTTCTGCCTGGCCACTGATGATCAGCGGTGTACGCGCCTCGTCGATCAGGATGGAGTCCACTTCGTCAACGATGGCGAAGTTGAGCTGGCGCTGTACACGGTCCTGCGGCTCGTAGACCATGTTGTCACGCAGGTAATCGAAGCCGTATTCGTTGTTGGTGCCGTAGGTGATGTCGGCGTTGTAGGCCGCTTGCTTGTCTGCCTTGCTCATCTGCGGCAGGTTGATGCCCACCGTCAGTCCCAGGAAGTTATAGAGGCGGCCCATCCACTTCGCATCCCGACTGGCCAGGTAGTCGTTCACCGTCACGACATGCACACCCTTACCTGCCAGCGCGTTGAGGTACACCGGCAGCGTGGCGGTGAGGGTTTTGCCTTCGCCAGTGCGCATCTCGGCGATCTTGCCGTTGTGCAAGGCAATGCCGCCCACCATCTGTACATCGAAGTGGCGCATCTTCATGACACGCTTGGAAGCCTCCCGCACCACTGCGAAAGCTTCAGGCAGCAGGGCGTCCAGGGCGGCACCCGCTGCCAGACGGTCTCGGAATTCCTGGGTCTTGGCCTTCAAAGCCTCATCACTCAGGCCTTCAAGGCCAGGCTCCAGGGCATTGATGCGATCGACCGTCTTGCGGTACTGCTTGAGCAAACGGTCGTTGCGGCTGCCGAAGATTTTGGTGAGCAATTGGATGGCCATGTCTGCACGGTTGCCTTGACGGCCCGAAGTTGTCCGGGCGACGCAACCGTTATCCTGTCTGGTTGTTGAATCAAGCTGCCTGCCACTGCTCACGCACTGGCGGCCAACGTCGCATTTTAGCGGCAGGGCATCTGCCCTCTCACGGCCCGAGGGCGTGCAGGATAATGAAGAAATCGTGACCGAAGCACAACGCCGCCATTACGCCATCCCGCTGTATCAGGCCGCCGAAGAATCCCCGGCACTGGCCCGTCTGGCTGACCGGGTGCGCGCCTCCAGCAGTCGCCTGGCCGCCATTCGCCCATTGCTGCCCGTGCCGCTGCGCGCTGCTGTTCAGGCGGGACCGATTGACGAAGGACAGTGGTGCCTGCTGGTCAGCTCCAACGCTGTGGCAGCCAAGCTGCGACAGTTTCTGCCCACATTGCAAATGCACCTGGAGGCCAAAGGATTGGCTGTGTCTGGCATCCGCATCAAGGTGCAAGGCCATGGCCACTGAACAGGCACAAAAAAGCCCCGGCATGCGGGGCCATGAATGGTGCCGGTTGTCGGATTCGAACTGACGACCTACCGCTTACAAGGCGGGTGCTCTACCAACTGAGCTAAACCGGCACGCGTTGGATTCTAACCGCTCCAATCCTGTGCTTTTGGGAGACACGCATCATTTGATGCGTTTCAGTGCGGGACGCTGGCCAGCCGGCGCGGGGGTCGGAGGCGGATCCTCATCTCCCGACGGTGTTGGCACACTCTCGGCAACAGACTGCGCTTCTTCTGAAACCGGAAACGCCATGCCTTGCCCGTTTTCGCGGGCATAAATGGCCATGACGCGCCCGACGGGCACCATGATGTCTCGCGCTTGTCCTCCAAACCGGGCTTTGAATTCGATGAACTCATTGCCCAGCTTGAGCGAACTGGTGGCGTCGTAGCTGATGTTCAGAACGATCTCCCCACCCTGCACATATTCACGTGGCACTTGCACCGTCTGATCGACCTTCACAGCCACATAAGGTGTGAAGCCATTGTCGGTGCACCATTCGTAAAGGGCCCGGACCAGGTAGGGCCGCGTCGAAGGCAGTTCGGCGTCCATCATGGTCTGCGCCGCTTATTTGCGCATCACCTTTTCGGAGGGGGTCAGTGCCTCGATGTAGGCCGGGCGAGAGAAGATGCGCTCGGCGTACTTGAGCAAAGGCGCAGCGTTCTTGGACAGCTCGATGCCATAGAAGTCCAGACGCCACAGCAGCGGGGCGATCGCCACATCCAGCATGGAGAAGTTGTCACCCAGCATGTACTTGTTCTTGAGGAACACCGGTGCCAGCTGCGTGAGGCGATCACGAATGTGCGAGCGAGCCTTTTCCAGGGCCTTGTCGTTGCCCTTGAGGGCGCGGTTTTCGAGCGTGGACACGTGCGTGAACAGCTCCTTCTCGAAATTGAGCAGGAACAGGCGCACGCGGGCGCGGTCCACTGGGTCGCCAGGCATCAGTTGCGGGTGCGGGAAACGCTCGTCAATGTACTCGTTGATGATGTTCGACTCGTACAGGATGAGGTCACGCTCGACCAGGATCGGCACCTGACCGTAGGGGTTCATCACGCTGATGTCTTCGGGCTTGTTGTACAGGTCCACATCGCGGATCTCGAAATCCATGCCTTTTTCGAACAGCACGAAACGGCAGCGATGCGAGAACGGGCAGGTGGTTCCGGAATAAAGCACCATCATGGCGGGAGGCTCCTCTACAAAATCAAAAAGAGTGGGCAGCCACAAAGGGGCCAACCCACTCTGTCAGGCCCGCGTCAGCGGGCCGGAAGGCGAATATTACTTGACGTCTTTCCAGAACGCAGCGTTCAGGCGCCAGGCGATGAAAGTAAAGCCCAGCAGGAACAGCAGGACCCACACCCCCACGCGCACGCGGGTGTTCTGGGCAGGTTCACCCATCCACTGCAGGTAGTTCACCAGATCACCGACGGCTTGGTCGTATTGCTGGGGGGTCATGGTGCCCGGTTTGACCTGCTTCCATTTGCCTGTAAAGACTTGGGTCGTGTGACCATGCTCTTCACGCTCTTCAAAGATGGGCTGACGCTCACCCTGCAATTCCCACAGCACGTGCGGCATGCCGACGCTCGGGAAAGCGAGGTTGTTCCAGCCCGTGGCCTTGGTTTCGTCGCGGTAGTAAGTGCGCAGGTAGGTGTAGATGTAATCTGCACCAGTACCACCATGGCCCGCCTTGGCACGCGCGATCACGGTCAGGTCAGGCGGGTTGGCGCCGAACCATTCCTTGGCCTGTTTGGGATCGATTGCGGCCTTCATGGTTTCGCCCACCTTGTCGGTGGTGAACAGCAGGTTGTCCTTGATCTGTTGCTCCGACAAACCAATGTCTTTCAGGCGGTTGAAGCGCATGAAAGCGGCCGAGTGGCAGTTCAGGCAGTAGTTGACGAACAGCTTGGCGCCATTTTGCAGCGAAGCCAGGTCGTTGGTCTTGACCGGAGCCTTGTCCCAGGCAATGGTGTCACCACCGGAAGCCTGAGCCCCCACCGCCATACCGAGGGCCATCACCAAGCCCAGAGCAATGTTCTTGAAGTTTTTCATGTTCTTGACTCTCCGGTATCTCAGTGCGGCGTGAAAGTGATGCGATCAGGCACGGCCTTGGGGGTGCCGATGCGGCTCCACCAAGGCATCAGCAAGAAGAAGCCGAAGTAAAACAACGTACCAAACTGAGACACGCGCTCGCCGATCGGGGACGGCGGCTGCACGCCCAGGTAACCCAAGATCAGGAAGATGATCACAAACACGCCGTACAGGTACTTGTGCCAGTCCGGACGGTAACGAATCGACTTGACCGGGCTGTTGTCCAGCCATGGCAGGAAGAACAGAATGACGACAGCACCACCCATCACGACCACGCCCCAGAACTTGGCGTCGATCGACAACATCAGGGCGGAAATGACCACGGCAGCACCGATCACGGCACCCTTGAGCACCTGGGGCAGCTTGCCCTTGGCCACTGCCAGAACGGCGCCAGCGACCACACAGGCCACGAGCACGTACATCATTTCGGTGGTGATGGCACGCAGCATCGAATAGAAGGGCGTGAAATACCAGACCGGAGCAATGTGGGGCGGGGTCTTGAGCGGGTCGGCCGGGATGAAGTTGTTGTATTCGAGGAAATAGCCACCGAACTCGGGGGCGAAGAACACGATGGCGGTGAAGGCGAGCAGGAAGACGCTCACGCCAAAGATGTCATGCACCGTGTAGTAAGGATGGAAAGGCACACCATCCAGCGGCTTGCCATTGGCATCCTTGGGCGCGTTCGGGCCCTTGATTTCCACGCCATCGGGGTTGTTGGAACCCACGTCGTGCAGCGCCAGCAGGTGGGCCACCACCAGGCCCAGCAGAACCAGGGGCACAGCGATCACGTGGAAGCTGAAGAAGCGGTTCAGGGTGGCATCGCCCACCACATAGTCACCACGGATCAGCAGGGCCAGATCCGGGCCGATGACGGGAATCGCAGAGAACAGGTTCACGATCACCTGGGCGCCCCAGTAGGACATCTGACCACAGGGCAGCAGATAGCCCATGAAGGCTTCGGCCATCAGGCACAGGAAGATCGAACAGCCGAAAATCCAGACCCGCTCACGCGGCTTGCGGTAGCTGCCATACATCAGGCCACGGAACATGTGCAGGTACACCACCACAAAGAAGGCCGAGGCGCCGGTGGAGTGCATGTAGCGGATCAG
>CAXRGK010000223.1:0-18329 GCA_964230145.1 Burkholderiaceae bacterium
CGGGCGGTGCGCGCTTTGGGGGCCGCTGGCTTCTTGCGCGCAGGTTTCTTGGCGGGGGTCTTGGCATTGCCTGCAGCCGCTGTGTCGCTTGCTGCCGAGGACGCCTTGTCTTTCATGGCCTGAGCGGCCACGTCCTGCATCGCCGCCGAAGCGATGTTCTGGAACTGCTGCGTGAGCGAGCCCCACCATTGCATCGGGTCCACGGCGGCACCGTTGGCAGGCTGATCAGCCTTGGGTTTGCTGGCGCGTTTGGCCTTGGGGGCTGCCTTGGCGGCAGGTTCCGGCGCTGGCGCCATTTCGGATTGGGGCGCTGGTTCAGAGGCGGTGGCTGTGGCCGTGGCGTCGGGAGCGCGGGCGGTGAACGCCTTGGCCAGTTCGGTCATGTTGACGTTCATGCCCTGCAGGGTGGTGAGCGTCATTTTCTGCACTTCCAGGGCCTGGATGGTGGCCTTGAGGGCCGTGCCATTTTGCTCCAGCCAGAACTGCACGGCCTTGAGTTCCTGGATGCGCTTGTCGAGTTCTTCCACGCTCAGCGTGGGGGCGACCCAGTTCGACATGCCGGGGATGGCGCTGCCAGAAGTCTGAGACTGACCGGCCGATTTGGCCAGGTTTTGCAGGAAATCAAATCCGGGAACGAATTTGCCGAAACCGAAGGCGGATGCGTCGCTCATGGTGTCTCCTGGGGCAGGGTGTGGGGGCGCGATATCCGATTAAACCAGACCGGACATCGCGGCAAACTGACAAAGGCCCGGGGTGCTGCCGCTCAGTGTTTGTGGTCACCGTGGCCATGAGAATGGCCTGGCATCTGCCCTTGTGGCATGCCCGTGGTCACCGGCACATTCACCAGCTGCTTGCTTTCGACGCCTTTGGCGTCCTTGAAGGTCAACGTCAGTGCGATGCTGCCGTCTTTGGCCAGAGGCGCCTTCAGGTCCATCAACATGAGGTGGTAGCCACCGGGTTTGAGTTCAACGGGCTGGTTGGCGGGCAGATCCAGCGCAGGCATGGCGCGCATTTTCATGACGCCGCCGTCCATCTTCATTTCGTGGATTTCGGCTACGCCGGCGACCGGCGTGGAGACGGCCACCAGCTTGGCAGACTGTGGCGCCGTGAGTTGCATGAAGGCGCCGGTCGCCTTCTGGCCCTGGACGGTGGCACGGGCCCAGGCGTTGTCGATCTTGACCTGGGCCCAGGCCGAGGTGCTGCCGACGGCGGCCAGCAGCAACAGGGAGCGAAGCAGTGTGTTCATGGAGTGTTCCTTTCAGGGAGGGTTCAGTGATTGTGCGCGCTGATGCCAGCCGGGGGCATCAGCTCCAGTTCGGCGGCGGGCGACTGGAGATCGCCCCATTTTTGTCCTGGTGCCGGAACCTCGGTCCAGTCCAGCCGACCCTGTGGGCACAGCTGGCGTACCGGCCAGTACAACTTGCCAGCTTGCTGAGGCAAGCTGGCGACCAGCACAAACTCGTCGTAATGGCCGTTGGCCAGCATGTCGGCTTGCGTTTTGGCGGTCCAGCGGATGCGGGTGGTGTCTTCTGTCACGCTGCGACCGTGGCTCATGTAGGGCTGAGCCAGTGCTTCACGCACCACCTCCAATGTCCAGCCAGGCTTGGGCATGGGTTTGGCGCCACGCACACCGGCCGGCATATCGACCTCGACCACGCGGGTGGGGGAGGCGCCACAGCCGTGGCTGATCTTGAAAGTGGCCTTATAAACCTGGCCGGCAGTGGCCACCGGGTACTCGAGCGTGACATGGGCTTGGGCCGCCAGGCTCGTCAGCGCGAGCTGGCAGATCAGGGTGGGGATGTGTCGTTTCATGCGTCTCTCTCAGATGCGGGCCTTGAGCTCGGCCGTATAACTGCGTTGGGGATAGGGGTGGAAGTTCCAGTACGTCTGGTGGGTGAGGTTGTCGATGCCAAATGCCGCCGTCCAGCGCGGATCGATCTGCCAGCGGGCGCGCACATCCACCGTGGTGAAAGGGCTCACGCCCATGTAGGCGTGGCTGTTGGTGTCGCTGTTGTTGAGCGTATTGAACTGTTTGCCGCTGTGGCGCACAGCCACTGTGCTGCTCCACTTGGCGTTCCATCGGTACGCGGCCAGCAGCGTGGCCCGCCAGCGCGGGATGTTGGGCTGGCGTTTGCCAAGGGTGTCGCCCGGGGTGGTCACAAAACCTTCGTTTTCACGGATGGTCGAATCCGCATAAGTCACGCTGGCCGACAGGTCCAGACCGGACAACCAGAGGGGGTAGCCGTTGTAGACCGCTTCCAGGCCGCGTGTGACGATGTGCCCCACGTTTTGCACACGGCTGATGTTGCGGTTGGCTGCACTGTCGAACACGGTTTGCGAATAAATGCCGTCGCGCGTGTCTTCGGCAAACGCTGTGAGGCGCCACTGGTGCCGATCCAGCGTTCTTTCATAGCTCAGCTCTTGCGTCCACGATTTTTCAGGGCGCAGGTTCGGGTCGTTGATGTACTGCGCGTTGGTCGTTGAGGTCGCACCATACAGTTCGTTCACGGTGGGCATGCGCACCGCGCGACCGATGGCGTATTTCAGGAAAGCATCTGCTGACAGTTGCCAGGACAGCGCGCCTTTGGGCGAGAGGAAGTGCTCGTTGCGACCAGGATGGCCGGTGCTGCTGCTGGCCGAGAAACGGGTCAGCCCGTCGCTGGCTTGCCAGTGTTCGGAGCGCAGGCCCAGCACGGCACGCCACAGCGGCGCAAAGCGCCAGGTGTCCTGCGCGTAGAAACTTTGCAGCTGTGTGCGGCCCCCCACCTCGCTGGCCAGCGTGCTTGCGCCATCGCCTGGCCAGTTCCCCGCGATGTTGGACGTCTGGTAGCGCAGTCGGTAGTGGTCTTGCTGGGCACCGAAGTCCACCACATGCTCGCCCTTGGGGCCGTCGGGCCGCCAGGTGCCTCGCAGGGCCAAGTTGTGCCAGCTGGTGCCCGAGCCGTCGGCGATCGTGCCGGAGCCGCCTGTTGCAGCGGCTGGCAGCGGGTTGCTGCCGCTGTTGCTGCGCTTTTCGTCTGTGCCGTAGTCGTAGCGGCTGGCCGCCACTTCCCAGTCGAAGCTGCCTTGCGTGCGGCTTTTGATCGAGAGGCCGTGCAGGGTGTGCTGCAGATTTTCCTGGGTGAGCGGGAAAGTGCCACCGTTCAAGGTGTAACGCTGGCCGTCGATGCTGACGTTGCCGCTGTAGACCGGCTGGCCCTGGGCGTCGCGCAGGTAGGTGGTGGAGCGCCCTTGCGACGTGTTTTGCCACGACGCCAGTGTGCAAGTGGCGCGCAGGGTGGGGCTCAGGTCGTAGGCCAGTTTGGCTTTGAAGTGGTCCTGCACCGTGTGGTACTGCGTGCCGGTGCCCAGCAGCAGCCAGTCCTGGCCCAGTTTGTTCTGGCCGGAGATGGCGCCCGTCACCGCCATGTCACCGGTGTTGGCCGCAGTGGTGCTGCGCAGCGCATTGGCAAAAGTCAGGGGCTGGCTTTGGCTGTCACTGTGATGGAAGTCCAGCCGCCAGGCCCAGTCGCCGGCGCGGCTGCCCAGCGAGGCGCTGGTCTGCCAGCTGCCGTAGCTCGCATGGGTGTTGTAGAGGTCAAAGGGCTGGTGCGTGTAACCGAGCTTCACCGAGCCCTCGAACCTGTCGGGCATGCGGGTGGTGTAGTCCACCACCGCGCCGACCGAATTGCCCGGGTAGGCGGCCGAGAAGGGGCCGTACATCACGTCCACGCGCTCGATTTCGTCGGGTGTGACCATGCCCCAGCGCGGCGGAAAGCCCAGACCGCTGACGCCATTGCCCAGGAAGTTGGACAGCAGGATGCCATCCGCATACACCGCCGAACGCGCGCTGTTGCCCGTGCCCGAGGCGCGGCTGGAGAGGATGGCATGGTTGTAGTCGCCGATGTAGCGCTTGCGCACCAACAGGCTGGGCAGGTACTTGAGGGCGTCTTCGCTGTCGCTGGCGTTGACCTGTTCTTCAATCTGTCGGGCCGACAGTCCTTCCATCGTGGCTGGAATCTGTGCGGGCCATGATGTCGGGTTGCTCGCCGTGATGGTCACGACGCCAGCGTCCTTCTGGGGCTCGGCGAACGCGCCGGGGCTGATGGCCAGCAAAGGGCCAAAGGGTCCGACCCAGGCCATCGCCAGGGCAGGGGAATGCTTGCGCATGGGAAATCCTGAACTGAATGCAAACGACACGCGCCAGCCGCGCAGGGCACGGCGCAGACGCAGGAGAGCGGATTCAGTTCAGGACAGGCGGGCCGCGTGGCGGCAGGGGGGCGCCGGTCAGGCCGGCAATGTGTGCAGCCGGCAGGGTCTGCAGTGCATGGGCCAGTGCGCTGGGCGGCTCGACAGCGCGCGCCTCTGGCGAAGGTGGGGTGATCATGGGCGCGCACAAGGGGCAATCCATGCTGGCCGAGGGCTGGGTGGATTTGCCGTCCTCGCCGTCCATGACCATTTTCATGCCACCCATGGTGCTACACACCATCTGGCCCGCCACCGGCTTGACCATGGGCGAAGCCACGGCTGCACCGATGAACAAGGCAAACCACACCAGCACGAGGCGGGTGAGCCAGCGGGCGTTGCGAAGGGTCTGCAGGGGGGACATGGCCTTGATTATCTCATCCGGGCTTTACCGCACCAGGCTCACGGCCTTGATCTGCGCCCACACGTGCATGCCCACTCGCAGCTGCAGCTGGTCGGCGGCGCGCGCGGTCAGGCGGGCCAGCACATGCGTGCCGCTGGCGTCCAGCCGCACCAGCACCTGATGTCCGACAGGCGGTGCAATCTGCGACACCACGCAGGGCAGGTGGTTCTGGATGCTGGTGTGCTGCGCCCGTTCGAGCGTGATGCTGACGTCGCGCGCCAGGATACGCACACGCAGGGGGGTGCCTTCGGACTCGCCGGTGTTCGCCACCCAGAGTTCGCCGCCGGGCAGGGACAGCCGGCACAGGCCCCAGGCCGGGTCGCAGCCGGCCACGGTGCCGGTGACCAGCGCGCCCACATCGTCTCCCAGGTGCACGGGCAGTTCGACGGACGAGAGCACCTGTGCCACTGGCCCGCTGGCGCGGACCTGTCCTTGATCGAGCACCACCAGCGTATCGGCCAGGTGTGCCACTTCTTCGGCCGAGTGTGTCACATAGAGCATCGGCACCTGCAGGTGCCGGCGCAGGGCCTCAAGCCAGGGCAACACTTCTCGTTTGCGCGGGCTGTCGAGCGAGGCCAGCGGTTCATCCAGCAGCAGCAGGTGCGGCTGTACGGCCAGAGCGCGGGCAATGGCCACGCGCTGGCGCTCGCCGCCCGACAGCGTGGCGGGGTGGCGGGTCAGCAGTTGGCCAATGCCCAGCACCTCGATGGCCTGCTGCAGCGCCTGCTGCGCGCCGGCCTGTTCGTGGTGGGGCAGGCGTTGCAGTCCGTAGTGCAGATTGCCCCGCACGCTCAGGTGGTCGAACAGGCTGGCTTCCTGAAACACCATGCCCAGCCGGCGTTGCCACAACGGGGTGAAGGTACCGGTCGCATCGTCCTGCCAGACGGTGTCTGCGACCTGAACCCGGCCCCGCCCGCGTTCCAGTCCGGCCACGCAGCGCAGCAGGCTGGTCTTGCCCGAACCCGAGGCCCCCCACAGCACGGTGATGCCCTGCGCGGGCAGGTCCAGCGTGGCCTGCAAGGCAAAAGCCGGTCGCTGCAGCAGCAGGTCGATGTGCAGGGCAGTGCTCATCGGGCCCTCCGCTGGCTGCGCTGGCGAATCAAGGCCAGGCCCATCAGCACGGCAAAGGCGAACACCACCATGCCGCCTGCCAGCAGGTGGGCCTGCGCGTATTCCATGGCCTCGACATGGCCGTAGATCAGGGTGGACAGCACGCGGGTCTGGCCCGGGATGTTGCCGCCCACCATCAACACCACGCCGAATTCACCCAGCGTGTGGGCAAAGCTGAGCACGGCGGCGGTCAGCAGGGCATGGCGCGCCTGTGGCAACGCGACCGTGAAAAAGGCGTCCAGCGGTCGTGCGCCCAGCGTCATGGCCACTTCCATGGGGCGCGGGCCCATCTCGGCAAAGGCCGCTTGCAGGGGCTGTACCGCAAACGGCAATGAGTAGACGATCGAGCCGATCACCAGTCCGGTGAAGGTGAAGGACAGCGTGCCCCAGCCCAGCCACTGCGTGAACTGGCCGAGCGGGCCGTGCGGGCCCATGAGCACCAGCATGTAAAAGCCGAGCACCGAAGGCGGCAGCACCAGCGGCAACGTCACCAGTGCGCCCACGGGCTCGCGCCAGCGCGAAGGCGTGCGCGCCAGCCACCAGGCCAGCGGTGCGCCCATCACGAGCAGCAGCAGGGTGGTGACGCCGGCCAGCTGCAGCGTCAGTGCGATGGCGGGCCAGGCGCTGGCCAGAAAGTCGGGGCTCAAAAGAATGTCGGTCAAGGCGGTGCGGTGTTCAGAACTCGTAGCCGTAGGCGCGCATCACCTGACGGGCCGCGTCACCGCGCAAGTATTGCAGAAGCGCTTTGGCTGCGGCGTTGTCCTCCCCCGCCTTGAGCAGCGCGGCCTCCTGCCGGATGGGCTCGTACAACGTTGCTGGAACCACCCAGGCCGAGCCAGCGGTGATGCGTCCGCCCTCCATGATCTGCGACAGGGCCACAAAACCCAGCGCGGCGTTGTCCGTCTTGACGAACTGGAAAGTCTGGCCGATGTTCTCGCCGACCACGAACTGGGGGCGCAGCTTGTCCAGCAGCCCCAGTTTGTCCAGTGCTTGCAGGGCCGCTGCGCCATAGGGCGCGAGTCGGGGATCGGCCACGGCGAGCTTGCCGGGCAATGGCGCCCGCAACACCTGACCCTTGTCGTCCACCAGGCCGGGGCGGCGGCTCCACAGCGCCAGCTGGCCCGTCGCGTAGGTGAAGGTGCTGCCCGGCACCGCCAGGCCGTCCTTGAGCAAGCGCGCCGGTGTTTCGTCGTCGGCGGCCAGCAGCACGGCAAACGGCGCACCGTTGCGGATCTGCGCATAGAACTTGCCTGTGGCACCGAACGAGAGCACCGCTGTGTGTCCTGTGGCTTTTTCAAAGGCCGCGGCGATTTTCTGCATCGGTGCGCTGAAGTTGGCGGCCACCGCCACCTGCACGGTCCCGGCGTGCGCCAACGTGCAAAGCAGCCCGCAGATGCCGGCCAGAAGCCGCTTGCTGAAAAGGAAAAGTGCGCTTGTCTTCATCGGTGCCAGGCAGTGTAGCGGTTGAGGCGCAGGCAAGCCCCCGTCAAATGGGTGACCGGCCGGTGCGGCCGCATCCCTTAGGCTGCAGGCTTTCATCAGCATCACGGAGACCCCCATGCTCACCCTTTGCGGATTTGCGGCCAGCAACTACTACAACAAAGTCAAGTTCGCGTTGCTCGAAAAAGGCGTGCCCTTTCAGGAAGAGACCGCCTGGGTTGGCCAGACCGATGCCGATTGCACCCCGCTGGGCAAAGTGCCTTACATCAAGACCGAGCAGGGGCCGTTGTGCGAGTCTGCGGTGATCATGGAATACATCGAGCAGAAGTACCCGCAGATCCCGCTGCTGCCGGCCGATCCGTATGCGGCAGCCAAGGTGCGCGAGCTGGTCACTTTCCTGGAGTTGCATCTGGAGCTGGTGGCGCGCAACCTTTATCCGCAGGCGTTCTTTGGCGGCAAGGTGAGCGACAGCGCCAAGGAAAAGACCGCTGCCCAGCTCGAAAAGAACGTGAAGGCTTTTGCTTCGCTGGCCAAGTTCAGCCCTTTTGTGGCCGGAGACACCTTGACGTTGGCCGATTGCGCCGCGGTGGTGCATTTGCCCCTCGTGTCAGGTGCCACCAAAATCGTTTATGGGCGCGATTTTCTGGCGGACCTGCCGGTGCGCGACTACCTCAAGCGCATGGGGGAAAGGCCCGCACTCGCGCAGGTCAATGCCGACCGCAAGACCAACACCGAACTGATGCTCTCTCGCCTCAAAGCCAAAGGCTGACAGTCGAGTCTTCAAAGATTGACGGATGTCAATGTGAGGGCTGTTCATGGCTTCTAACATGAAGCCATGAACACACTCCAAGCCCAATACAAGGACCGGTTGCTGCAGGAGCGCCAGCAACTCCTGCAACGCATCGCTGCCCAGCGCGGCGGTCAGGTCTCGCGCGTCGACATGGCCTCCGAGCATGACCTGCGGGCCATGGAATCGCACGCGCGCACCATCACCGAAATGAGCGAAGAGTTCGCCATGAACGAGCACGAGACGGCCGAGCTGGCCGCCATCGATGCAGCGCTCGAACGCATTGCGCAAGGGCTGTATGGCCAGTGCCAGGATTGTGGTGTGGTCATCCCCGAAGCCCGTCTGAACGCCTATCCGATGGCGTTGCGCTGCGTCAATTGCCAAAGCGCCGTCGAAAAATCCCACTGAGTCACAAGGAGAAACTGCATGAGCACATTCCACGCTGTCGTCTGGATGGACCACAACGAAGCCCACGTCCTGATGTTTGACCGCGAGCATGTTGAAAGCCAGCGCGTCAAATCGCGCAGCCACCACAAGCACCAGGGCAAGGCCGGTGATGCTGCCGCTTTCTTTGCCGATGTGGCCAAGGCCCTGAATGGCACGCGCGAAGTCCTGCTGACCGGTCCCGGCGCCGCCCGCAACGAATTCCGCGATTGGTGCGCCAGCCACGCCAAGGCCACGGCCGGCGTGATCGTTGACAGCATCGCCACCGACCACCCGACCGATAACCAGCTGGTGGCCTTGGCCAAGCAGTATTTCAAGAAGTTCGACGCCATGGCTGCTGACCCGGCGCAGGTCTGAGTCAGCGATTGCCTTCCTGTCATTCCCGGGCCGAACCCGGGAATCCATCGCGTCACAGCACGGGTCCTCGGGTCAAGCCCGAGGACGACACGGGAACCCCGACAGGCTGCTATGCTGCAAAGCATGCGCAGCCTGTTTCATTTTGCTTTCAACGTCACCGACCTGAACGAGGCCCGTCGCTTCTATGGCGATGTGTTGGGATGTCGCGAAGGGCGCTCCACCGACACCTGGGTGGACTTTGACTTCTTCAGTCACCAGATCTCATTGCATCTGGGCGAGCCGCTCCAGACCGCGCCCACCGGCCATGTGGGTGAGCACCTGGTGCCCATGCCGCACTTTGGCCTGATCCTGCAACGCGCCGACTGGCAGGCCATGGCCGACCGCCTCACGGCAGCCAGGATCGAATTTGTGATCCAGCCGCACCTGCGTTTTGCCGGGCAGCCAGGCGAGCAGGGGACCAGGTTCTTTCTGGACCCCTTCGGCAACCCGATCGAGGTCAAGGGTTTCGAGTCCCTGGAGACGGTGTACGCCAGCTGACGGCGGCATGGATGCCCGATCCAGTCGGGCATGACCAGTCAAATCTCATCCCCAGGCTCAATGCAATGTCTTCCTCGGGCTCGACCCGAGGATGCACATTCACCCCATCCAACCCACGATCTGCTGGTCGATGGCGCCAAACAGGCTCTGGCCGTTCTTGTCCTTCATCTCGATGCGGATGGTGTCACCGAATTTCATGAAGCCTGTGCTGGGCTTGCCGTCCAGAATCGTTTCGATGGCGCGCTTTTCGGCGATGCAGCTGTAGCCCTTGGGCCAGTCTTTCTTGCCGTTTTCTTCCACGCCACGATTGCTCACGGTGCCACTGCCCACGATGGAGCCGGCGCGCACATTGCGTGTCTTGCAGATGTGGGCGATCAGCTGGCCGAAGTGGAAGGTCATGTCCGGGCCGGCCTCGCACATGCCGACCTTGCGGCCGTTCCAGGTGGACTGCAGCGTCAGGTGCACGCGTCCACCCTGCCAGGCGTCGCCCAGCTCGTCGGGTGTGATGGCCACAGGGCTGAAAGCGGTGGCGGGCTTGCTCTGGAAGAAGCCAAAGCCCTTGGCCAGTTCGTCAGGGATCAGATGGCGCAAGCTCACGTCGTTGGCCAGCATCAGCAGGCGGATGCCTTCGAGGGCCTCGTCGGGCGTGGCGCGCATGGGCACGTCACCGGTGATGACGGCGATCTCGGCTTCAAAGTCGATGCCATACGCTTCGTCAACGCAGACCACGTCATCGCAGGGTCCGATGAAATCGTCGCTGCCACCCTGGTACATCAGCGGGTCGGTGTAGAAGGTTTTGGGCACTTCGCTGTTGCGGGCGGCGCGCACCAGTTCGACGTGGTTGATGTAGGCCGAGCCGTCGGCCCACTGGTAGGCGCGCGGCAGCGGGGCCATGCACATCTTCGGGTCGAAGGGGAAAGCGTGGCGGGCTTTGCCGCTGTTGAGCGTCTGGTACAGGTCTTCGAGTTGCGGCGCGATGAAATTCCAGTCGTCCAGCGCCTGCTGCAGTTTGCCGGCGATGCCGGTCGCATAATGGGCAGTGCTCAGGTCGCGCGACACCACCACCAGCTGGCCGTCGCGGGAACCGTCTTTGTACGTCGCAAGTTTCATGGTCTTTCCAGTGCCTTGTGCGTCGCCCGGCAGATCAGCACTGGCCGAGCAAATTACGAATTGGTAAACTTGTTTAACTAAACGAAACAATATTCTAGACCACAGCATGGCAGCTCAACAGAAACCTTCTGGCGAAGTCACGGGCGGTGACAAGGAACGCGCCGGCATCCAGTCGGTGGAGGTGGGCTTTGCCCTGCTCGATGTGCTGGCGCAGGCCCCCGGGCCGCTGATGCTGCGCGACCTGGCGGCACAAGCCGACATGAGCGCGGCCAAGGCGCACCGTTATCTGGTGAGCTTTCAGCGTCTGGGTCTGGTGGTGCAGGACGGCGCCACCACACGCTACGAACTCGGCCCCACCACCCTGCGTTTGGGCCTGGCCACGCTGTCCCGGCTGGACGCCGTCAAGATGGCGCGCGAGCGTCTGCCCGCCCTGGGTGAGCAAACCGGCCAGACGCTGGCGCTGGCGGTCTGGGGCAACCATGGCCCGACCCTGGTGCATTGGCTGGAGTCACCGCTGGCGGTCCCGGTCAACCTGCGTCTGGGCGATGTGATGCCGATGCTGTCGTCGGCCACAGGACGCTGCTTTGCGGCTTTTCTGGGCCACGGCGTGGGCTCGGACCAGGCCCGTGTGCTGATCGAGCGCGAAATGGCGCAGGCGCGCGAACTCGGGCGCAAGGACATGCCCACCAACGCCAGAGAGCTGCAGGCCATGGTTCGCGAAACGCGCGAGCAGGGGCTTGGGCGTGTGAAGAACGTGCTGTTGCCCGGCATTGCAGGCTTTTGTGCCCCGGTGTTCGACGCCGATGGACACCTGGCGTTGGGGGTGGTGTCCTTGGGATCGTCGGCCTCTTTCAATACCGAGTGGACCGGGCCGGTGGCTTCGGCCATGCGCCGCATGGCCCGCCAGCTGTCGGCGGATCTGGGCTGGGCTGGCAGCTGAGGCCCGATCGAATGCCGTCAGCCGAACGTTCGTCTGAAGGGCCTTCGCGCAGGGCGCTGTGGGTCCTGGCGTGTCTTGTGCTGCTGGTGCACGCCCTGCTGTTGCTGGGCGTAACGAATCCGCTGCAAGTGCACACGGCGGCTGCGCCACAGACACCCGTTGTGCAGGTGCGGGTGGTGCCTGCGGCACCAGTGGTTCGCCCGGCGCCTCGCCCGGTGGTGCCGCGTGCGGCTCCTGCGCCCGCCGTGCCGCCAGTGTCCATCCCCGAGTCTCCTGAACAGTCGCCTGCAGAGCCCGATGGCGTGGCAGAAGCCCAGACACCGCTGGCCCAGGCTTCCGAGGCGTCGTCTACCGCTGTGGTCGAGTCGTTGTCCGCATCCGCGCCGGCGTCCGTGCCTGCAGTGGAGGCCGGGACGACCTTGCCGCTGATTTCGCTCGGCGCCTTGCCGCCGTCCCGGGTGCTCAGTTACCAGCTCACCGGCATGGACAAGGGCCTGACCTACCATGCCAGCGGTGAGCTGCGCTGGCAGCACAACGACACGGCATATGAACTGACACTGTCGGTGCGTGCGTTCTTGATCGGCAGCCGGCAGTGGCGCAGTGTCGGGCAGATCGACGCCACCGGTCTGGCGCCGCGCCGTTTTTCGGACAGCTGGCGCCACGAGCGGGCTGCCCATTTCGATCGGGAGCAGCAGCGCGTGGTGTTCAGCAGCAACAGCACGCCAGCCCCCCTGCAGCCCGGCGCGCAGGACCAGGTCAGCCTGTATGTGCAGCTGGCTGCGGCCATGGCTGGCGAGCCCGAACGCTTTACGCCGGGCACGCGCCTGCAGGTGCAGACGGCCACGGTGCGCGACGCCGTGCCGTGGTCATTGGTCTTGCAGGACACCGAGCGCATGACCCTTGATGGCCAGAGCCTGCAGGTCTCCCGGTGGGTCTGCCAGCCCCGCAACCAGTACGAAGCCCGGGTCGAGTTCTGGGCGGCGGCCGAGCAGTCCTGGCTGCCGGTGCGCATCCGCATCACACAGGCCAGCGGCAGCTACATTGATCTGCTCTGGCGTGGCACGGAACCACTGCCCGCCTTGCCTGTTGGCACAGATACAACGGGTCGCCACAGGGCCTCTTGAAAAAGGGCATACTGCAAACACATGGTGTCACTGTGTGGGAGGAATTGAAATCATGAACCTGTTGTACGAATCGGATGATTTCGCGGTGATGCACCTGCTGGCCAATGAGGCTGGTGAGGGTGAGGGCAAGCCGGCACGCCCTGTGCTGGAGCGCCACGGTTTCGAAATCGTGGACAAGCGCTCAGGCAAAGAGGTGTACCTGGACGGCGCCTGGGCCGAACTGTTCCAGCAGCAACTGCAGGCCTGGCAGCAACACAGCCCGACCCAGGAAGAAGTTGAAGACACGCTGGAGAGCTACACCGGACTGGCCCAGCAGCCTGTGGTCGTGCACTGATCGAATCTCATTGCCTGGTGTTCCTGCTGTCATTGCACGGCTTGACTGGCGAATCCATGGGCCCTCGGGCCAAGTCCAAGGAAGACACAGTCAGGCCTTGGGTTGGCCTGTCAGGCCAGGTGGCCTTTTCTTTCCAGCCAGTCAAACATCGGTGCCACCAGCACCAGAACGGCCACCAGACGACAGACCTGGAACGCCGTGACCACCGGCACCCCCAGCTGCAGCACTTTGGCCGTGATCGCCATTTCGGCGATGCCCCCTGGCGAGGTGCCCAGAATCAAGGTGGCCGGATGCTGCCCCACCAGCACGGCCATGGCCCATCCGAACAGGGCTGAAATCAGCAGCATGGCGGCCGTGCCCATGGCCACTGACGTCAGCCAGCGTGGCGCCGTGTGCAGGAACTCTTTTCGGAAACGAACCCCCAGGCTTACCCCAATCAAGAGCTGCGCCGCATTGCTCAGCGGCGTCGGAATGGCGGACCAGAAAATGCCCGACAGGCTCAGCAGCATGCTGGCGGTCAGTGCGCCCATGAACCAGGGGTTCGCGCGCCGCAGCCGGATCATGAGCAAAGCACCGACCAGACTGACACCTCCCAGCCACAGCAGGCCTGGCCACTGCGCCTCGCGGCTGACGCTGCGCAGGCTGGGGTCGACCTGCAGCCCCCAGTGGCTTTGTGCCCATTGCATGGCAAAGGGCACCGAGATCACCACCATCACCAGCCGCAGGCTGTGGGCGGCTGCCACCAGATCGGTGCGCGCGCCTTTGCGTTCGGACAGCAGCGTCATTTCGGACGCGCCACCGATCGCCCCCGCAAAGTAGCTGGTGGCTCGCAGCCGGTGTGCACCCAGGTGACCCAGGTCTGTCGTGTGGCGACGCTGCAGCCACAAGCCAAAGCCCCAGCCCAGACCGAGGGCCCAGACGATGCCCAGCGCAATCGCCCACCACAGGTTCAGCACCAGCGTGCCCACCTGCGGGGTGAAGTACAGCCCGAGTGCCGCGCCAATGATCCATTGGCCCAGATTGCGCAGACGGCCCGAGCTGCGGGTGGGTAACCCCGCCATGGAAGCGAATGCCGTGAAGAGCAAGGGGCCGAGCATCCAGGGGATGGGGGTCTGAAGCCAGACGCACAGCTCGGCACCCAGCAGGGCGCCCAGCAGCGTCAGGCCGGTGCGCGACAGGGAAGGCAGGTTCATTTGGACAAAAAATTCGCCCGGGATGAACCCGGGCGATGCAAATGGCAGTGCAGCGTTCAGGCCTGTCGGCGGATGCTGTCGGCCAGTGTCTGCACCATCTGATCGATCTGCGCGTTGTCCACGATGTAGGGCGGACAGATCACGATGTTGTCACCCGCCGCGCGCAGCCAGACGCCGCGGTGGAAGCAGTCGAGCATGATGTCGTAGGCGCGCTTGCCTGGGCCTGCTGCGGCCGGGGCCAGCTCGACCGCACCGGCCAGGCCCAGCGTGCGGATGCCCACCACATTGGGCAGGCCCTTGAGGGCGCTGTGCATCGCGTCACCCAGCACGCGGCCTTGTGTGCCGGCGCGGGCGAACAGGTCTTCGTCCTTCATCAGCTGCAGCGTGGCCACGGCGGCGGCACAGGCCACCGGATGGCCCGAGTAGGTGTAGCCGTGGAAGAACTCGATGACGTGTTCGGGGCCGCCGGCGTTCATCATGGCGTCGTAGATGAAGTCGCGGCAGATCACGCCACCCAGCGGGATCACGCCATTGGTCACCGCCTTGGCGAAGTTGAGCATGTCGGGCACCACGCCATAAAAATCGGCGCCAAAGTTCACACCCAGACGGCCAAAGCCAGTGATGACTTCGTCAAAAATCAGCAGGATGCCGTGCTTGTCGCAGATCTGGCGCAGGCGCTGCAGATAGCCCTTGGGCGGGATGTACCAGCCCGCGCTGCCGGCGACCGGCTCGACGATGATGGCGGCCACATTGCTGGGGTCGTGCAGGGCGAGGATGCGGGTCTCCAGCTCGACCAGCGGGTCCTCGGTCCACACAGGTTCCTCGTGGTGGATGTACGCGTGGTTGACCGGGTCATGGATGAAGCGCATGTGGTCGACCCGCGGCAGCAGCTGCGCGCCATAGACCTTGCGGTTGGCCGGCAGACCGCCCACACTCATGCCGCCGAAGTTGACGCCGTGGTAACCCTTTTCGCGGCCGATGAAGACATGGCGGTGGCCTTCGCCGCGGGCGCGATGGTAGGCCAGCGCCACCTTGAGCGCGGTGTCGGCGGCTTCCGATCCAGAGTTGCAGAACAGCACCTTGTTGAGGTCGCCTGGGGCCATGTCGGCAATCATTTGCGCTGCGCGAAACGCCTGGTCGTTGCTGGCCTGAAAGGCCGTGGCGTAGTCCAGCGTGTCCAGCTGTTTCTTGATGGCCTCGTTGATCGGCTTGCGGTTGTGGCCTGCGCCCACACACCACAAGCTGGAAATGCCGTCGATCACCTTACGGCCATCGTGCGTGGTGAAGTGCATGCCATCGGCAGCCACGAACACCCGCGGGTCTTTCTTGAAATGGCGGTTGGGTGTGAAGGGCAACCACTGGTTGTCCATCGGAAGGTCATTGAGGTTCATGGTGTCGGTTCCCCTTTTGTCCAGGCTGCAGTTTAAGGGGCGATGCGGTTTGGGCAGGTTTGCCTGTGCGACAGCGGCGCGCGGCCATGAAAAAGGCCGCCCGAAGGCGGCCCGTTCAGAGGCACAAAGGCATCAATCGGCGTATTTGCCGGCAGCGTCCACGGCGACCTTGATCTTCTGCATTTCAGCGGCCACGAACTTCTTGTGTTCTTCTGGCTCGACACGCTTGTCATTGACGATCAGGGCGCCCAGACCTTCCTGCTTCTTGATGAACTCGGGATCCTTGAGCGCTTTCTTCAGTCCATCGTTGAGGGTCTTGAGGACATCGGCCGGCGTGCCTTTCGGTGCATACAAACCGTGCCAGATGGTCAGGTTGAAGTTTTTCAGGCCCATTTCCTGCAAAGAGGGGTAGTGCTTGAGCACGGGGTGATTGCTCAGGGGCTTGGCGGTGGTGACGGCGAACGCCTTCACGCGGCCAGACTCGATCTGGCTGGTGGTGTTGGTGGTCTGGTCACACATCACATCGACCTGGCCACCCATGATGGCGGTCATGGCGGGGGCGGTGCCACCGAACGGAATCGTGGTCATGGCATCTTTGGTCTGCAGAGTGGATTGCCACAGCAGGCCGCAGATGTGAGAGGCCGAGCCCAGGCCCGCGTGGGCGATGTTGAGCTTGCCGGCATTGGCGCGGATGTAGTTTTCGAAGTCGCGGTATGTGTTGGCCGGCAACTGGGGCTTGCCGATCAGTGTCATCGGCACTTCGTTGATCATGCCCAGGTACTCGAAGTCTTCAAGTGCCTTGTAATTGAGTTTGCGGTACAGGGCCGGCGTGGCGGCCATGCCAATGTGCCAGACCATCAGGGTGTGGCCATCGGGAGCGGCTTTGGCCACTTTGGTGGCCGCAATGGTGCCGCCTGCACCGGCGGTGTTCTCCACGACAAAATTGCCTCCGGGAACGTGCTTGCGCAGGGCTTCGGCCAAGTCTCGGGCGACGCGGTCGGTGGGGCCGCCAGCAGCAAAGGGCACCACAAAGGTCACGGGCTTGGATCCTGGGAAATTCTGGGCTTGTGCACCCGAGGTCGCAGCCAGGGCCAAGGCGGTCAGGGCAATCCAATTTTTCATCTTCACACTCCTACACAAATGACAAAAAAGCAGTTTATAGCGTTTTGTCAATTGTGAAATCGCGGTAAGTACCTAGCGGAAAGCCCTGACCAATCCCTTCGCTGTCAAGGGCCATTCCGGACGGTGTGCCAGAGAGTGGCTCACTTGTAGCTGCGGGCGTCTTCGATCACCTTGCCGTCGTTGGGCAGGCTGCCGGGGGCCACGCACTGTACGTCGCCGCGCAGTTTGGTGACGTCGCGCACCGCCTCGGCCACCTTGAGCTGCAGCGCTTCAGAGGGCGTGGTGGTTTCGATCTGAAGGGCCATCTGGTCGTTGGCCATCTCACCGGTCACGACCAGGCGGGCCTTGCTGACTGCGGGGAAGCGCTTGACGATCTCGGCGATCTGGCCCGGGTGCACGAACATGCCGCGCACTTTGGTGGTCTGGTCGGCCCGGCCCATCCAACCCTTGATGCGGGTGTTGGTGCGGCCGGTGGGGCAGGCGCCGGGGAGAACGGCCGACAAATCACCCGTGCCAAAGCGGATCAGCGGGTAGTCCGGGTTGAGCACTGTCACCACCACCTCGCCGACTTCACCCTCAAGCACCGGGTCGCCGGTGCCAGGGCGCACGATCTCGACGATCACGCCTTCGTCCAGCACCAGGCCTTCGCGGGCCGAGGTTTCGTAGGCGATCAGGCCCACATCGGCCGTGGCATAGCACTGGTAGGCCGCCACACCCTGCGCGGTGAACCAGTCCCGCAGCGACGGCGGGCAGGCTTCGCCCGAGACCAGCGCCTTGGTGATAGACAGTTTCTGGCCAGCTTCGGCTGCCTTCTCGATCAGGATCTTGAGAAAGCTCGGTGTGCCGGCGTAGCCCACCGGGCGCAGGTCGGCCACGGCGGCGAGCTGCTGCTCGGTGTTGCCCACCCCGCCAGGAATCACGGTGCAGCCCAGCGCGTGCGCGCCGCTTTCCATGATCCAGGCGCCGGGCGTGAGGTGGTAAGAGAAACAGTTGTGTACCAGATCGCCCGCCTCGAAGCCGGCGGCGGCCATGGCGCGGGCGGCACGCCAGTAGTCGGTGGCGGCGCCTTCGGGTTCGTAGATGGGGCCGGGCGACTGGTAAACACGGCGTGCACCGCGGGTGTGGACCAGACCTTTCCAGCCGATGGTGGCAAAGCCCCCGAAAGGATCGGTGGCGCGCTGGGCCTGTTGGCGTGCCAGCAGTTCGTATTTGCGCGTGACCGGCAACTTGGCCAGTGCAGCGCGGCTGGTGATGCCGGCGGCGTCGACCCCTTTCAGGATTTCGGCAAAGGCGGCGCTGTTCTTTTGCGCGTTGGCGATCTGCGCCGGCAGCGCGCCCATCAGGGCGGCTTCTCGTTCCTGCGGACTGCGGGTCTCAAGGGCGTCGTAGTGCTGGCTCATGGTGTTTGTGATCGGGTCCAGAGATGAAGTCAGCGTTCCGTGGCCCGGCTCGGCCGGGCCGGTGGAACGGCCCCCTTGAGGGGCAGGCGGCGCAGCCGCATCGGGGGTGGGCTCAAGCCAGCCAGCGCGTGCGGCGCTTGTAGCTCTTGACGTCCTTGAAGCTCGTGCGCTCGCCACCGCCCACGCCCAGGTAGAACTCCTTGACGTCTTCGTTGGTGCGCAGGTACTCGGCTTCGCCATCCATCACGATGCGGCCCGATTCCATGATGTAGCCGTAGTCGGCGTACTTGAGCGCCATGGTGGTGTTCTGCTCGGCGATCAGGAAGGTCACCGTGTCCTTCTCGGTGAGGTCCTTGACGATGTTGACCACCTCTTCGACGATTTGCGGCGCCAGGCCCATCGAGGGCTCGTCG
>CAXRGK010000224.1:0-2893 GCA_964230145.1 Burkholderiaceae bacterium
TTTGTTCAGGGTCATCGTGTTTCTCCAAGGGTCAGCCCGCTTGAGGCCTTGCACATTCGGCCGCAGGGGCGACCTCCTACAACGAGATCAGGCCGGTGTGGGAGCGCGCCCCTGCGCGCGAAAGGCATCGGCCGCAGGGGCGGCCTCCTACAGAATCAATAGCTCAGTTGGGCCACACGGCGCAGTTCTTCGGCCGTGGTGCTGGGCAAGCCGAAGTATTCCAGATAAGCAGGAATCTGCTCGAACAGCATGTCGGTGCCCACCTGGGTGCGGCAGCCGCGCTTTTGCGCCGCCGCCAGAAAGGCCGTGGTTTCGGCCTTCATCACCACCTCGCCCACAAAGGTGTCGGGCGACAGGCGCGAAACATCCATCGGCAGCGGATCACCCTCGTTCATGCCCATGGGTGTGGCGTTGACCACCAGGTCGTGACCCGCAGGATCGTTCGAACCGGTCTGCACCGTGATCTGGGGGCAGTTGTCCTTGAGGCGCTGGGCCAATGCCTCGCAACTTGCGGTGTTCACATCGAACAGGCTGATGGCGGCAATGTTGGCGCCAGCGAGGGAAGCCGCGATCGCGCTGCCCACGCCGCCGGTGCCCACCACCAGCACGCGCTTGCCGCTCAGGTCAAAGCCTTTGCGCTGCACGCCGCGCACAAAGCCGGCGCCATCGAACATGTCTCCCACCAGGCGACCATCAGGCAATTGCTTGACCGCATTGCAGGCCCCAGCCACGCGCACCGTGGGCGTGACTTCATCGAGCAGTCCCACCACCGAGACCTTGTGTGGCATGGTGATGAGGGCGCCACGGGTGTTCTCCAGCGAGAACACCGCTTTCAGGAAACTCGGGAAATGCTCGCTCTTGCAGCCCATGGGTACGACCACGGCATTGATGCCCGCCTCTTCGAAATACGGGTTGTAGATCATCGGCGACTTGAAGGTGTGCGTCGGGTAGCCGATGTGGGCGATGATTTCGGTGTTGCCGTTGATCATGGCAGGCGTCTGAAAAAGGGAATAGAACGCCGGGGCAATTGCCCCGGCGCCGGGGTAGGGTTCAGGGCTGTAGCCCGAACTTCACTTGCCTGTCTTCTTGCCAGCGGCCTTTTCGATGTCGGCCTGCAGTTCCTTGACCAGGTCCTGGCCCACAGTCACGCCGTACTTGGCGGTCACCGGCCGCAGCTTGTCGCGCAGCTTGGCCAGTTCGGCGTCGGAGAACTGGGACACCTGCATGCCGTTCTTCTTCATGTTGTCCAGGGCCGATGCCACCAGGCCACGGGCCTGCTCACGCTGGTACTTGGCCGAAGCGGCCACCGCCTCAGACACGATTTTCTTCTGGTCGGCATTCAGACCGTCCCAGAATTTTTTGCTGATCAGCACCGACTGCGGGTTGTACTGGTGGTTGGAGATCACGACGTGCTTTTGCACTTCGTAGAACTTGTTGGCGTTGATGACGGTGATCGGGTTTTCCTGACCATCGATCGCCTTCTGCTCCAGCGCGGAATACACCTCGGGGAAAGGCAGCGGTGTGGGGTTGGCACCCAGGGCCTTGACCCAGTCCACGTTGATCGGGTTGGGAATCACACGCAGCTTGAGGCCTTCGAGGTCTTCCACCTTGGTCACAGCGCGCTTGCTGTTGGTGATCTGGCGGAAACCCAGTTCGTAGTAGCCCAGACCGATCAAACCTTTGTCCTGCAGCTTGGCGTGCATCTTCTGGCCGAAGGGGCCATCGACCACGGCATCGGCCACGGCTTCGTTGGGGAACATGAAGGGGAAGTCAAAGATGGCAAATTCTTTGACTTGCGAAGCCAGGATGCCGGAGTTCATGGACACCATCTCCAGGGTACCGCCTTGCATGGCAGACACGTTGGCCTGGTCGCTGCCCAGCGTGCCGCCAGGGAACAGGTTGACCTTGATCTTGCCGCCGGACTTGGATTCGACGACTTCTTTGAATTTCTCCATGCCCAGCACGATGGGGTGACCCTTGGGGTTCTGGGTGGCGAACTTGATGGTCTTGTCCTGCGCCATCGACACGCCGGCAGCGGCCAGGGCCACGGAAGCGATCAGGGTCTTGATGAAGATGCGTTTCATGCTTGTCTCCGAAATGAAGGACGTACGCCAACCAGAACTGCTGACACCCGGCGTACCCGAACGGATGCCAGCAGATGAAATCAATAGAACCAGCGCGCCGGCACCATCACCAGCTGAGGGAAAGCCACCATGGCAAACATGATGAGGAACTGGGCCACCATGAAGGGCAGCACCCCTTTGGTCACCTCGTCCATGCTGACCCGACCCGCGCCGGCCACTGCATTGAGCACTGTGCCCACAGGGGGCGTGATCAAGCCGATCGCGTTGTTGATGATGAAAAGCACGCCGAAATACACCGGATCGATGCCCGCAGCCTTGACCACGGGCATCAGCACCGGTGTGAGCAGCAGGATCGTCGGCGTCATGTCCAGGGCGGTGCCCACCACCATGGTGATCACCATGATGGTCAGCATCAAGAGGCGAGGGCTGTCGAGCAGCGGCTGCAGCAGCGCCACCAGCTCACCCGGCAGGTTGGCCACTGTGATCAGCCAGGCCGACACCATGGCGGCCGCCACCAGGAACATCACCACCGCACTGGTCTTGGCCGAAGCGACAAACAAAGGCACCAGGCTGCGCAGGTTGAGCTCACGGTAGACCAGGGTGGACACCAGCAAGGCATACACGGCCGCGACAACGGCCGCCTCAGTGGGCGTGAACACGCCAAACTTCAGGCCGAACACCACGATCACCGGCAACACCAAGGCCCAGGTGGCTTCACGCAGGGCCAGCAGGATTTCGCCGGTGGACTTGCGAGGCGAGATCGGAAGAGCGTCGTGTAGGGAAAGAGTGTAGACGAGCGTGTAGATCTC
>CAXRGK010000225.1:0-5182 GCA_964230145.1 Burkholderiaceae bacterium
ACCGCTTCAAGACCATGTTCGACAAGTACAGCGAAGAGGTCGGCAAGAAGCAGTTCCTGATCCCGTACTTCATCGCCGCCCACCCGGGCACCAGCGACGAAGACATGATGAACCTGGCCCTGTGGCTCAAGAAGAACGGCTTTAGGGCCGACCAGGTGCAGACCTTCTACCCCAGCCCCATGGCCACGGCCACGGCCATGTACCACACCACCCGCAACCCGCTGCGCAAGATCACCCGCGACGGCGAAAAGGTGGACATCGTCAAGGGCGAAAAACGCCGCCGCCTGCACAAGGCTTTTTTGCGCTACCACGACCCCAACAACTGGCCCCTGCTGCGCGAAGCCCTCAAGGCCATGGGTCGCGCCGACCTGATCGGCAACGGCAAACAGCACCTGATCCCGAGCTGGCAGCCACTCACCGATGGCGGCTACCAGAGCCCGCGCCGGGCCAACAGCACACAGGCCCCGGTCCGAACCGCCGGCAAAGGTAAACCAGCCTCAGCGGGTCTCAAAAAGCCTGCTCAGGCCCCGCGCAAGGGGACGCTGCTGACGCAGCACACCGGTTTGCCGCCGCGCAAGAAAAGCTGAGCGCTTGCAAGACAGATCCTCGGATCAAGTCCGAGGTTGACAAAAAGAGATCCATCCGGCCTGACAGGTGAACTCAGGCTGGTGTGACCCACAGTGCTCACATCGGCTGCAACGCGGCCAGCAACTCCGTCTCGATCTCGATCTGCGCCTTGTTCTGTTGCAGCGCCGCGCCGCTCACCAGGAAGGTGTCTTCGACCCGTTCCCCCAGCGTGCTGATCTTGGCCAGTTGCAGGTTGATGCCGTGTTTGGCCAGCACCAGGGCGATGCTGTAGAGCAGGCCGATGCGGTCGCTGGCCGAGACGGACAGCAGCCAGTTCTGGGCTTTTTCGTCGGGTTTGAGTGTCACGCGGGGCGTGACCGGGAAACTCTTGACGCGGCGTGACAGGCGCCCGCGTGTCGGCGCAGGCAGGGGCCCGTGGCGTTCAATGGTTTGCGTCAGGCCCGACTCCACCATGCTCACCAGCTCTCGGTAATGCTCGGACAGGGAGGGCGTGACGATCTGGAAGGTGTCCAGCGCCCAGCCGGTGCGGGTGGTGTGCACCTTGGCGTCCTGGATCGAGAAGCCGGCCTGGTCAAAGTGCCCGCAGATGCGGGCAAACAAATCGGGTTGGTCGGGGGTGTAGACCAGCACCTGCAGGCCCTCACCCAGCGGCGACAGGCGCGCACGCACCGTGGTTTGGGGCGCCACGCCGCCCACCCGCGCCACCATGCGCGAGAGCTGTCGCGCATGCCAGGCGATGTCGGATGCGTCGTGGCGCATGAAGTAGCTCACGTCCAGCGTGTCCCACAGGGCCTTCTGGCCTTCGTGCGGCTGGGCATGGCGGGCCAGTTCGATCAGGGCGTCGCGCTTGCGCGATTCCACCAGCGCGTTGGCGTCGGGCGCGCGGCCGCCCAGCATGCGCAGGGTGGATTTGTAGAGGTCTTCGAGCAGCTTGCCTTTCCAGGCGTTCCAGACCTTGGGGCTGGTGCCCCGGATGTCGGCCACCGTGAGCAGGTACAGGGCCGTGAGCTGACGCTCGTTGCCCACGCGCCCGGCAAAACGGGCGATCACGTCCGGGTCGCTCAGGTCTTCCTTTTGCGCCACATGGCTCATGGTCAGGTGCTCACCCACCAGAAAGGCGATCAGGTCGGCATCGGCCTTGGCGATCTTGTGCTGGCGGCAGAAGGTGCGCACCTCGGCCATGCCCAGCTGAGAATGGTCGCCCCCCCGGCCCTTGGCGATGTCGTGGAAGAGGGCTGCGGCATACAGGATCCAGGGCTGGTCCCAGCCGCTGGCCAGCTGCGAGCAGAACGGGTATTCGTGCGCATGCTCGGCCATGAAAAAGCGCCGCACATTGCGCAGCACCATCAGGATGTGCTGGTCCACCGTGTAGGCGTGGAACAGGTCGTGCTGCATCTGGCCCACGATCCGGCGGAACACCCACAGGTAGCGCCCAAGCACCGAAGTCTGGTTCATCAGACGCATGGCATGCGTGATGCCGTACGGCTGCTGCAGGATCTTCAGGAAAGTCTCGCGGTTGACCGGATCGGCCCGAAAGTGCGCGTCCATCACACCCCGGGCGTTGTAGAGCGCCCGCAGCGTGCGCGCCGACAACCCTTTGATGCCTGGCGAAGCCTGGTACATCAGGAAGGTTTCGAGGATGGCGTGTGGGTGCTTTTCGTAAAGGTCGTCGCTGGCCACTTCGAGCAGGCCGGCCTTCTCGAAAAAGCGCTCGTTCAGGGGGCGGAAGCTGCTCACGACTTCGCCGCGCTGGCTGCGCAGATGGTCTTCAATGTTCAGCAGCAGGATCTGGTTGAGCTGGGTCACTGCCTTGGCGGCCCAGTAGTAGTCGCGCATGAGTTTTTCACTGGCACGCAGGGCCAGGCGACCATCGGCGGTGGTGTCGGCCTGGTGGCCGAAGGATTCGGCCACGGCGGTCTGCAAGTCGAACACCAGACGGTCTTCGCGCCGGCGAGCGATCAGGTGCAGACGGGTGCGGATCAGGCTGAGCAGGGCCTCGTTGCGCTTGATGTGGCGCGCCTCATGGGGGGTGGCCAGGCCCGAGCGGGCCAGCGCGTCCCAGCTGTCGCCCAGACCGGCGGCGCGTGCGACCCACAGGATGATCTGCAGGTCGCGCAAACCGCCTGGAGATTCCTTGCAGTTGGGTTCGAGCGCGTAAGGCGTGTCCTCGAACTTGGTGTGGCGTTGGCGCATTTCCAGCACCTTGGCCTGCATGAAGGCCATCGGATCCATGGCCGCGTCATAGCGCTGGCGGAACGTGCCGAACAGGTCGGTGTTGCCTGTGATCAGACGCGACTCGAGCAGCGAAGTCTGCACCGTGATGTCCTTGGCCGATTCGGCCAGACATTCGCTCACGGTCCGAACGCTTGAACCGATCTCCAGGCCACTGTCCCAGCAGCTGCCGATGAAGGCTTCGAGTTGTTCCTTCAGACCGGGGGTGTTCTCTGGCGTCTGCCCGTCGGGCAACAGGACCAGCACATCCACGTCGGAGTAGGGAAACAATTCGCCGCGACCGAAGCCGCCGACAGCGGCCAGGGCGAAGTCATGGCCAAAACCGGCTTGTTGCCACAGCTGGATCAGCAGGCCATCGACCAGCTGGGCGAGCTTGTGCAGGCTGCGGTGCAGGTGGCGTGTGCCGGCACCGATGGCCAGCGAATCAAGCAAGGCCGCCTTGTCGCGGCGGAACGTTTCACGCAGCGTGGCGGTGTCGGTCATGGTCGGTACTCAGCAGGCAGTGGTGGTCACAAAGGCGGGCAGGGGCGGGCTGCCGGCGGACAGGGTGAGCACCTCATAGCCTGTCTCGGTCACGAGCACGGTGTGTTCCCACTGGGCCGAGAGCGAATGGTCCTTGGTCACGATGGTCCAGCCATCGCCCAGTTCCTTGATGTCGCGCTTGCCGGCGTTGATCATGGGCTCGATGGTGAAGATCATGCCGGGCACCAGCTCGGTCAGGGTGCCGGGCTTGCCGTAGTGCAGGATCTGAGGTTCTTCGTGAAAGCCCCTGCCGATGCCGTGGCCGCAGAACTCGCGCACGATGGAAAAGCCCTGGCCTTCGGCGAATTTCTGGATGGCGTGGCCGATGTCCCCCAGATGGTTGCCGGGCTTGACCTGCAGGATGCCGTGCCACATGGCTTCGTAAGTGAGGTTGCACAGGCGTTTGGCGGCGATCGATCCTTCGCCCACCACGAACATGCGGCTGGTGTCGCCGTGCCAGCCATCCTTGATGGTGGTGATGTCGATGTTGAGGATGTCGCCCTTCTTGAGCGGCTTGTCGTTCGGGATGCCGTGACAGACCTGGTGGTTGATCGAGGTGCAGATCGACTTGGGGTAGGGCTTGTAGCCGCCCGGCGCGTAATTCAGCGGCGCGGGCACGCATTGCTGTACATCGACCATGTAGTCATGACAGAGCTTGTCGATCTCGTTGGTGGTGATACCGGGCTTGACGAAAGGCCCGATGTAGTCAAGGACTTCCGACGCCAGCCGGCAGGCGACGCGCATGCCTGCAATGTCTTCGGCGGTTTTGATGGTGATGCTCATGGGGCGTGATTATCCCATTCGAGGCCACAGCCCTAGGGTTAGCCCGGGTAAAATGCACGCTTTGACGGACAGCCCCAGTCAGCGGCCCCGGCAATTTCGGATTACTTATTTCTGTATCCCTATCCAAGGCCACCCCGTGACCCTGCACATCAGCTTTTTCGAAGGCGGCAACGCCCTCAGCGACTTCCGTATCCAGCAACTGCTGCCGCGTCTGGCGCAGATTTCACCCAACATCCAGGGCCTGGCCGCTCGCTTCGTGCACCTGGTGGCCAGCGAACAGCCCCTGCAAGGCGACCAGCAACAGACGCTGGCCGCCTTGCTCGCTTATGGGGAGCCCTATACGGGGCATGCTTCCGGCCCAGCCGATGGCCCGGTGATCGTGGTCAGCCCGCGTCTGGGCACCGTCTCGCCCTGGGCCTCCAAGGCCACCGACATCGCCCACAACTGCGGCCTGCAGCTCAAGCGGGTGGAGCGCATCACCGAATACCGTCTGGTCCTCAAAACCGGCCTGCTGGGCGGCGCCAAGGCCCTGAGCGACGAACAGCTGGGCCAGGTGGCTGCTTTGCTGCATGACCGCATGACCGAATCGGCCTTGCCCAGCCGGGGCGAGGCGCGAGCCCTGTTCACCGCCTTGCAAGCCGCGCCCATGGAACATGTGGACGTGCTGGGGGGCGGTCGCGCCGCTTTGGAGGCCGCCAACAAGGCCTGGGGCCTGGCGCTGGCCGAGGACGAAATCGAGTACCTCGTCAACGCCTTCAACGGCCTGCAGCGCAACCCCACCGATGTGGAGTTGATGATGTTCGCGCAAGCCAACAGCGAGCACTGCCGCCACAAGATCTTCAATGCGCAGTTCACCATTGACGGTGTGGCCCAGCCCAACAGCCTGTTCGGCATGATCCGCAACACCGAAAAGCTGAACCCCCAACACACGGTGGTGGCCTATGCCGACAACGCCTCCATCATGGAAGGCCACACCATTGAGCGCTTTGTGGCCCGCCGCGATGCGCAAGGCGCCGCCTACGTGAAAGAAACCGCCCAGCACCATGTGCTGATGAAG
>CAXRGK010000226.1:0-8679 GCA_964230145.1 Burkholderiaceae bacterium
CAAGAACAAGCGTCCCAAGCGCAACACCCAGTCCCTGCTGTTCAAGCGCAAGCGTTTCTGCCGCTTCACCGTGGCTGGCGTGGAAGAGATCGACTACAAAGACGTCGACACCCTGCGTGACTTCATTGCCGAAAACGGCAAAATCATTCCCGCCCGCCTGACCGGTACCCGCGCCATTTACCAGCGCCAGCTCAACACCGCCATCAAGCGCGCCCGCTTCCTGGCCCTGTTGCCCTACAGCGACCAGCACAAAGTCTGAGGAGAACAACCATGCAAGTCATCCTGCTCGAAAAGGTTGTGAACCTGGGTAACCTCGGCGATATCGTCAAGGTGAAAGACGGCTACGCCCGCAACTTCCTGATCCCTTCTGGCCGCGCACGCCGTGCCACCGAAGCCAACAAGGCTGAATTTGAAGCACGCCGCGCCGAGCTTGAAAAAGCCGCCGCCGCCAAGCTGGCCGAAGCCCAGGCTCTGGGCGAGAAACTGGCCGGCCTGACCATCAAGCTGACCCAGAAGGCTGGCGTGGACGGTCGCCTGTTCGGTTCCGTCACCAACCACGACATCGCTGAAGAACTGGGCAAGCAGGGCTTTGCCGTGTCCAAAGCCCAGGTGCGCATGCCCAACGGTCCCATCAAGACCGTCAGCGACTCCACCGTCTCCGTGGCCCTGCACACCGATGTGGTGGTCGACGTGAACGTGACCGTGTACGGCGAGACTGCCTGATCGGACCCGCTCTGCAAAGCCGCCGCCCGCGAGGGCAGGCGGCTTTTTTCTTTCAGCCCGCCGGTTTTCCCGTGCTTTGCACCGGCTGCACACCGGTTGTCCACAGGGTTGTCCCATGACGTGCGCCGTGCCAGACGGTACGATGCAGTTTTGCCATTTTTCCCATGTCTGCTGTCTATTCCGATCACCTGAACGAGCTGCCCATCGACTTCTCGGCTGACCAGCAAGTGGCCCAGTTGCGTGTGCCGCCGCACTCCATCGAAGCCGAATCCAGTGTGCTCGGTGGTCTGTTGCTCGACAACAGCGCATGGGATCGGATGGGGGATCTGTTGGTCGACGGTGACTTTTACCGCCATGAGCACCAGCTGATCTACGCTGCCATTGGTGCGTTGATCAACGCCTCCAAACCGGCCGATGTGATCACGGTCTTTGAGCAGCTGCAGAACCAGGGCCATGCCGATGCCGCGGGTGGTCTGGGTTACCTGAACTCGCTGGCGCAGTACGTGCCCAGTGCCAGCAACATCCGCCGCTACGCCGAGATCGTGCGCGAGCGCTCCATCCTGCGCAAGCTGGTGAAAGCCAGCGACGAGATCGCTACCGCTGCCTTCAACCCCAAGGGCAGGGCGGTGGACAAGATCCTGGACGAGGCCGAGCAGAAGATCTTCAACATCGGCGAAGAAGGCTCGCGCATGAAGCAGGGCTTCCAGTCGATGGATTCGCTGGTGGTGGATCTGCTCGACCGCGTGCAGGAGATGGCCGACAACCCCAACGACATCACCGGTGTGCCCACCGGCTTCCACGATCTCGACAAGATGACATCCGGCCTGCAGCCGGGCGATCTGGTGGTGCTGGCGGCACGTCCCTCGATGGGCAAGACGGCTTTTGCCATCAACATCGCCGAGCATGTGGCGCTCAACGAGGGCCTGCCGGTGGCGGTCTTTTCGATGGAAATGGGCGCTGCCCAGCTGGCGGTGCGTGTAGTGGGCTCGATCGGCAGGGTGGACCAGGGTCACCTGCGCACCGGCAAGCTGACCGACGAAGAGTGGCCGCGACTGACCGAGGCCATCGAGCGCCTGCGCACGGTGTCGCTGCACATCGACGAAACCCCCGGCCTGACGCCAAGCGAGCTGCGTGCCAACTCGCGTCGGCTGGCCCGCCAGTGCGGCAAGCTGGGCCTGATCGTGGTGGACTACCTGCAGCTGATGAGCGGCTCGTCCGGTTCGGACGGCGACAACCGCGCGACCGAACTGGGTGAAATCTCGCGGGGCCTGAAGATGCTGGCCAAGGAGCTGCAATGCCCGGTGATTGCGCTTTCGCAGCTCAACCGTGGCGTGGAGCAGCGCACGGACAAGCGCCCCATGATGAGTGACCTGCGCGAATCCGGTGCCATCGAGCAGGACGCGGACATCATCATGTTCATCTACCGCGACGATTACTACAACAAGGACTCCAAAGACCCGGGCGTGGCCGAGATCATCATCGGCAAGCAGCGTAACGGCCCGACCGGCACGGTGCGCCTGGCGTTCCTCAAGCCGCTCACGCGCTTCGAAAGCCTGGCCACCGGCGGCTTCGGCAGCGACGACTACTGATCAGAGCACTTCGCTGGCGAAGTCGGCCAGACGCGAGCGCTCGCCACGGGCCAGCGTGATGTGCCCGCCGTGCGCCCAGCCCTTGACGCGGTCTACCGCATAGGTCAGGCCCGAGGAGCCTTCGGTCAGGTAGGGCGTGTCGATCTGGGCGAGGTTGCCCATGCAGATGATCTTGGTGCCGGGACCGGCGCGGGTGATCAGGGTCTTCATCTGCTTGGGCGTCAGGTTCTGCGCCTCGTCGATGATGACGTACTTGTTCATGAAGGTGCGTCCGCGCATGAAATTCATGCTCTTGATCTTGATGCGGCTCTTGATCAGCTCGTTGGTGGCGGCACGGCCCCATTCACCGGCATTGCCGCCATCGCCCTTGGCCAGGAATTCCAGGTTGTCGTCGAGCGCGCCCATCCAGGGACCCATCTTTTCTTCTTCGGTGCCGGGCAGAAAACCGATGTCCTCGCCCACGCTCACGGTGGCGCGGGTCATGATGATTTCGGTGTAGCGGCGGTCGTCCAGCACCTGCGTCAGGCCGGCAGCCAGTGCCATCAGCGTCTTGCCGGTGCCGGCGGTCCCGGCCAGCGTCACGAAATCGACGTCCGGGTCGGTCAGCAGGTTCATCGCGAAGTTCTGTTCGCGGTTGCGTGCCGTCACGCCCCAGAGCGCATTTTTCTGGTGGGTGAAGTCCTTGAGGGTCCGCAGCACCGCGGTCTTGCCCCGGATTTCGGTCACGCGGGCGTACAGACCAGGTTCCCCGGGCGCCTCGAAGTAAACGAACTGGTTGATCATCAGCTGCGGCACCACCGGGCCACTGATCCGGTAGAAGGTGTGGCTGCCTTGCTGCCAACTCTCCACGGTTTTGCCGTGTTTGGTCCAGAAGTCGACCGGCAGGGGCAGGGCGCCTGAATAGAGCAGGTCTCCATCTTCCAGGGCCTTGTCGTTCTGGTAGTCCTCGGCCTGCAGGCCCAGGGCGCGGGCCTTGACCCGCATGTTGATGTCCTTGGAGACCAGCACCACCTCGCGAGGGGCGTGCATCTGCACCAAGGCGCTGACCACACCCAGAATCTGGTGGTCGGCCTTGCCCTGGGGCAGGGCCATGGGCAGGCGCAGGTCCAGTGGCTGGGTCTGGAAAAACAGTTTGCCTGTGGCCTCGGTGAAGCCGGTGGTGTTCAACGGCAGGCCCTGTCCCATGTCGGCGCCTTGAACGGCCGCCAGGCTGTCGAGCGAGCGGCTGGCCTGACGGGCGTTGCGGGCGACTTCGGTCATGCCTTTTTTGTGGCCGTCAAGTTCTTCCAGCACGATCATCGGCAGGAAGATGTCGTGTTCCTCAAACCGGAACAGGCTCATGGGGTCGTGCATGAGCACATTGGTGTCCAGCACAAAGAGCTTGGTAGGGCCATTGGATTTGGCTTTGCGCGTACGGCTAGGGACCGGTTTGTCGATCACTGCAGTGGGTGCCTGTGCAGCCCGCGGGGCTACAGCGGAGAGTTCAGGCACAGCATTGTCGGTTTTTCGGCGGCGTGTTACAGAGGCTTTGCTTGGGATGGCAAGGTCGGGAGTGGGTTCGGAAAGCTCGGCTGCAGGTGCAAGGGCATCAATGGCTTTGCGGCTGAGTCGGCTGGCACGCTGGGTCGGGGCGGGAGGCAGGGGCATGGGAAGAACACTCGCTGAGAACGGTAACGGGTGCAGTCGAAAAAAGAAAAAGCCGCCAGGAGGCCGTGGCGGCTTGGACTTTGTCTGTCGGGCAGAAACTCAACTGCATGAGCCCATTATGCATGACTCATGTGACCTGCAATGGGCCTGGTGTCAGGGCTTTCCCTGAAGCGGTCAGCCGGCCTTTTTCAGGGCCTTGACGGCCTTGAGCACTTCTTCGACGTGGCCCGGCACTGTCAGGCCGCGCCATTCTTGTTTGAGCGTGCCGTCAGCGCCCACCAGGACGGTGCTGCGCTCGATGCCCTTGACCTTCTTGCCGTACATGATCTTGTTCTTGACCACGCCGAACATGTGGCACATCTTCTCTTCGGTGTCGGCGATCAGCTCGAAAGGCAGTTCCAGCTTGGCCTTGAAATCGTCGTGGGACTTCATGTTGTCACGGGAGACGCCAAACACCGTGGCACCGGCCTTGACGAAGTCCTTGTATTTATCGCGGAACTGCATGGCCTCGGTGGTGCAACCGGGGGTGTTGTCTTTCGGATAGAAATACAGCACCAGAACCTGACCGAGATGGGAGGTGTTGGAAACCTTCAGACCACCGGTGGCGTTCGCTTCAAATTCGGGGAGGGGTTTGTTGAGAACGATCGCCATGGATTTTTCGATTCTGTGAACTTGGAAGGAAGTGCCAAGGATGGGTTGGGCAGCGTGTGAAGTGTTCAGACTGCATGGCACCCGAAAAACGTTATTTTACCGCGAAACGAATTTTCCGGATCAGACAGAAAACCGGCAAAGGCAGAAGAAATCAGTGAAGCTCCAGGAGCAGGGCCGCCAGCACTTTGCGTCCTTCGCTGGCCAGGATGTTGTAGGTACGGCAGGCAGCGGCCGTGTCCATGCTCTCCAGTCCTACGCGGGCCTCTGCAAACGGGGCCAGCCATGCAGCCGGAGGAAAGCTCAGGCGCCGGCCGGTGCCCAGGAGCACCAGTTCTGCGCCGCAGTTGGCCAGTTCAGCCAGATGACCGGCAGTCAGCTGTGAGAACTGGCGTGGCGCCCATGTCCTCAGGGGGTGCTCGGACAGGCTGCTGACAATCACCGACTGCGTGAAGCGCTGGTCATCGATTTGCAGCCATTCCTCGGAGTAGGCGCGTACCAGCGGGGCGCTGGATTTGTCGGGCTGGAGTTTCATCAGCTGAGAGGGAAGTTTGCCGGGAAAACGGCCTGTTCTGTGGTCAAATTATAGGTTTTCCCCTGTTTGCCCATCCCCGGAGGGACTTTGAAACCCGTTCAGAAATCCGCCAAGCTCGCCAACGTCTGCTACGACATCCGTGGTCCGATCATGGACCGCGCGCGTCAGATGGAGGAAGAGGGTCACAAGATCATCAAGCTCAACATTGGCAACCTGGCGGTTTTTGGTTTCGACGCGCCGGAGGAAATACAGCAGGACATGATCCGTAACCTGCCCAATTCGGCGGGCTATTCGGACAGCAAGGGGATCTTTGCAGCGCGCAAGGCCGTGATGCACGAGACCCAGAAGCAGGGCATCAAGGGCGTCACGCTGGACGATATCTATTTGGGTAACGGCGCCAGCGAACTGATCGTGATGGCCACCAACGCCCTGCTGGACAACGGTGACGAGCTGCTGCTTCCGGCTCCCGACTACCCGCTGTGGACAGCGGCGGCCAGCCTCTCGGGGGGCACGCCGGTCCACTACCTGTGCCAGGAGTCCAACGGCTGGATGCCTGATCTTTCCGACATCCGCGCGCGCATCACGCCCCGCACCAAGGGCATCGTGGTCATCAACCCCAACAACCCGACGGGGGCGTTGTACTCGCGCGAACTGCTCGAAGGCATCGTGGCGATCGCTCGCGAGCACGGCCTGGTGATCTTTGCCGACGAGGTCTACGACAAAGTGCTTTACGACGGCGTGCAACACACGCCGATCGCCAGCCTGTCAGAGGACGTGCTGACGCTGACCTTCAACTCCCTGTCCAAAAGCTACCGTTCCTGCGGCTACCGAGCCGGCTGGATGGTGGTTTCGGGCGACAAGAAGCCGGCGCAGGACTACATCGAGGGCCTCAACATGCTCTCGAACATGCGCCTGTGTGCCAACGTGCCTGGCCAATGGGCCGTGCAGACCGCGCTGGGTGGCTACCAGAGCATCAATGAGCTGGTGGGTGAGGGGGGGCGCCTGCGCCGCCAGCGCGATCTGGCTTACGAACTGATCACCGCCATCCCGGGTGTGAGCTGCGTCAAACCGCAGGCGGCACTCTACATGTTCCCGCGTCTCGATCCCAAGATTTATCCGATTCAGGACGATCAGAAATTTTTCCTTGATCTGCTCGAAGAAACCCGTGTCATGCTGGTGCAGGGCACCGGTTTCAACTGGCCCGAGCCTGACCACTTCCGCATCGTTTTTCTGCCCCATGAAGACGATCTGCGCGAAGCCATTGGCCGCGTGGCCAAGTTCCTTGAAAGCGCGCGCAAACGCTTCGGCACCGACAAACTCGTTGCCTGATTTTTTCCAAAGGGCCTGCAAAAGGCCCGTCAACCTGAGCTACTCACCATGAAACCCATCCAAGTCGGCCTTCTCGGCATCGGTACCGTCGGCAGCGGCACCTTCACTGTCCTTCAACGCAATGCGCAGGAAATCCAGCGCCGCGCTGGCCGGGGCATCGAGATCACCATGGTGGCCGACCTGGACGTGGCCCGTGCCAAAGCCGTGGTGGGCGAGGGCGTGCAGGTGGTGGATGACGCCCGCAAGGTGATCGCCAACCCCGAGATCGACATCGTGGTCGAGCTGATCGGCGGCTACGGCATCGCCAAGGCGCTGGTGCTCGAAGCCATTGCCGCCGGCAAGCATGTGGTTACCGCCAACAAGGCCTTGCTGGCCGTGCACGGCACCGAAATCTTTGCCGCAGCCCACGCCAAGGGCGTGATGGTGGCCTTCGAAGCCGCTGTGGCCGGGGGCATCCCGATCATCAAGGCGCTGCGCGAAGGCCTGACCGCCAACCAGATCCAGTGGGTCGCCGGCATCATCAACGGCACGACCAACTTCATCCTGTCCGAAATGCGCGAGAAGGGTCTGGACTTCGAGGTGGTGCTCAAGGAAGCCCAGCGTCTGGGCTACGCGGAGGCCGACCCGACCTTCGACATCGAAGGCGTGGACGCCGCGCACAAGGCCACGCTGATGAGCGCGCTGGCCTTTGGTATCCCGGTGCAGTTCGACAAGGCCTACGTGGAAGGCATCACGAAGTTGGGCGCGGCCGATCTCAAGTACGCCGAGCAGCTGGGCTACCGCATCAAGCTGCTGGGCATCACCAAGCGCACGGCCAAGGGCATCGAGCTGCGCGTGCACCCCAGCCTGGTGCCGGCCCAGCGCCTGATCGCCAACGTGGAAGGTGCGATGAACGCCGTGATGGTGCAGGGCGATGCCGTGGGCACCACCCTGTACTACGGCAAAGGCGCCGGCGCCGAGCCGACCGCCAGCGCCGTGGTGGCCGATCTGGTGGACATCACCCGCCTGCACACGGCCGATCCGCAAAACCGCGTGCCGCATCTGGCCTTCCAGCCTGACGCGCTGACCAACCTGCCGGTGCTGCCCATGGACGAGGTGGTGACCAGCTACTACCTGCGCCTGCGCGTGGCCGACGAGGCCGGCGTGCTGGCCAAGCTGACCGGCCTGCTGGCCGGCGCCGGCATCAGCATCGACGCCATCCTGCAGCGTGAGGCTGACCAGGTCAGCGGTGCCAACCAGACCGACGTGATCATTCTGACGCACGACACCTTTGAGGGCACCATGAACGGCGTGCTGGCCCAGATGCAGGCCCTGCCCACCGTGCTCGCCCCGATCGTGCGCATCCGCAAGGAAGAGCTGGCCTGATGCTGTACCTCTCGACCCGCGGCCACCCGGACCGCAAACATTTCTGCGAAATCCTGCTCGAAGGCCTGGCACCCGACGGCGGCCTGTACCTGCCCGAGTCTTACCCGCAAGCCGATCTGACGCGGCTGCGCCAGGTCTGGCAGCAGCACGGCTACGCGGCGCTGGCTTTCGAGATCCTGTCGCTTTACATCGACGACATCCCGGCTGCCGACCTCAAGGCGCTGTGCGCGAAGACCTACACGGCCGCCGTGTACGGCACTGAGGCCATCGTCCCGCTCAAACCCCTGCAGGCCCAAGGCGATGCTGCGCCTGAGCTGTATCTGGAGGCCCTGTCCAACGGCCCCACGCTGGCCTTCAAGGACATGGCCATGCAACTGCTGGGCAACCTGTTCGAGTACGAGCTGGGCCGCCGTGGTGCAGAACTGAACATTCTGGGCGCCACCTCCGGCGACACCGGCAGCGCGGCCGAATACGCCATGCGCGGCAAAAAGGGCGTGCGCGTCTTCATGACCAGCCCGCACGGCCGCATGAGCCCCTTCCAGCAGGCGCAAATGTTCAGCCTGCTCGACGAGAACATCCACAACATTGCCATCGAAGGCGTGTTCGACGACTGCCAGGACATCGTCAAGGCCGTGTCCAACGACCTGGAATTCAAGAAAAAGTACAAGATCGGCACCGTCAACTCGATCAACTGGGCGCGTTTGCTGGCCCAGGTGGTGTACTACTTCGCCGGCTACCTGTACGCGACCGAATCGAACGCGCAGAAGGTCAGCTTCGCGGTGCCGAGCGGCAACTTTGGCAACGTCTGCGCCGGCCATGTCGCGCGCATGATGGGCCTGCCGA
>CAXRGK010000227.1:0-15308 GCA_964230145.1 Burkholderiaceae bacterium
GGGGAACCGTGGCGTCAGGTTTTCGAACATCACCTTGTGCTTGGTGTTCTCGGGCAGGCCGTCGTTGACCTTGTCGAGCTTGGTCAGCGCAAAGTAGCGTTCGCCGTCCTTGGGAATGCGCACTTCACCTTCGATCATGTCGCCGGTGTGCAGGTTGAAGCGGCGCACCTGGCTGGGGCTGATGTAGATGTCGTCCGTGGATGCGGTATAGCTCGAATCGGGGCTGCGCAGGAAACCGAAACCATCGGGCAGGATTTCCAGCACGCCGTCGGCAAACACCTGTTCACCGGCCTTGGCGCGTTTTTTGATGATGGCGAACATCAGTTCCTGCTTGCGCATGCGACCGGTGTTCTCGATCTCGAGGGCTTCGGCCTGCTTGAGGAGTTCAGACACATGCAGTGCCTTGAGTTCATTCAGATGCATGAGATGGACCTGTAGGGATGCGGCCTTGTCTCTGGGCCGTTGAAAAAATCGGGGGAGGGGGAATCTGGGTCAAGCCCTGTTCCGGTTGGCGGGACATCTGGGCTCTGGCGCGGCGGTCAAGCAGGTTGGGCAGCGCTGCGGCGGATTATGACAGGTTTTTAAGGAGGCTCTGGATGCAAAAAACCGGGCACGAAGGCCCGGTTTGTCTGACAGGTGAGAGGCCTCAGGCCAGTTGCTGATCAATGAAGGCGGTCAGCTGGGCCTTGCTCATGGCGCCCACCTTGGTGGCAGCCAACTGGCCGCCCTTGAACACCATCAGCGTGGGAATGCCGCGGATGCCGAATTTGGCGGGCACATCGCGGTTTTCGTCCACGTTCATCTTGGCCACTTGCAGCTTGCCCTGGTAGGCGCTGGCCACTTCGTCCAGTATGGGGGCGATCATCTTGCAGGGGCCGCACCATTCGGCCCAGAAGTCCACGATCACCGGGGTGCTGGACTGGATCACGTCGGCATCGAAAGACGCGTCGCTGATGTGTTTGATGAGGTCGCTGGCCATGGCCTGTTCCTTGTGAAGAATGAAGATGCGGCTAAAGTTGCGGCTATTTTGACAGAAACCCGCCAACCTTCGCTGTCGTCGGGATGCCAGGAACCTCCCGATGTCCGACACCGTCCTTCCCCCATCTTTTCATGATCCGCTGGCTGTGGATGTGGCCATTGTGGGGGGCGGTCCTGCGGGCTTGATGGCCGCCGAGGTGCTTTCGGCGGCAGGTCGTCAGGTCCATCTGTTTGATGCCATGCCCTCGGTGGGGCGCAAGTTTCTGCTGGCCGGGCGTGGGGGACTGAACCTGACCCACAGTGAAGACCGTCCGGCTTTTGATGCCCGTTATGGTGCGATGCAGGACTGGGTGGCCCGTTGGCTGGACGATCTGGACGGGGTGCGGGTGCGGGCGTGGGCGGACGCGCTGGGGGCACAAACCTTTGTGGGCTCCTCGGGCCGGGTCTTTCCTCATGAAATGAAAGCCGCCCCGTTGCTGCGTGCCTGGTTGCAACGCCTGCGCCATCCTGTATCTGGGCAAGCGGTGCAGTTTCACATGCGCCACCGGTGGCTGGGCTGGGATGGTGACGCTCTGCGGTTCAGGCACGAGGGTGCTGAAGTCCGGGTGCATTGCAAAGTCCTGCTGCTGGCCCTGGGTGGAGCGAGCTGGCCGCGCCTGGGCTCCGATGCTGGCTGGGTGCCCTTGCTGCAGGCGCGGGGCGTCGAGGTGGCCCCTTTGCGTGCGGCCAATTGCGGTTTCGATGTCTGGGGGCGTGACGGGCAGGGCTGGACGCCCCACTTTGCTGAGCGCTACGCCGGACACCCTCTGAAATCCGTGGCGCTTCACATCCGTGGCGCCGAAGGGGACGCTCCTTGGCAACGCAAGGGTGAATGTGTCGTGACGGCCACCGGCCTGGAAGGCAGCCTGATTTACGCAGCCTCGGCCCGCCTGCGGGACGATCTGGAAAAAGGACAGGGCTGGCTGTCGCTTGATCTGCTGCCCGACCGTTCGCCGTCTCAGGTGCTTGAGGAAGTCTCGAGGCCACGGGGCAGTCGCAGCCTGGCCAGCCATCTCAAAAGCCGGCTGGGTCTGCAGGGGGTCAAGGCGGGGCTGCTGCACGAGCTGCTGCCGCGCGAAAACTGGATGAATCCACAGGCGCTGGCCTTGGCCATCAAGGCGTTACCGGTACGTCTCAAGGCTGCGCGGCCGATGCAGGAGGCGATCAGTACGGCCGGCGGCGTCCAGCGTGAAGCTTTGACGGCGGGGCTCATGCTCAAAGCTTGCCCGGGGGTGTATTGCGCAGGTGAGATGCTCGACTGGGAGGCGCCCACTGGAGGCTACTTGCTCACGGCTTGCCTGGCCAGCGGATGGCGTGCCGCTCAGGACATCCTCGCAGAAAACGCACAAATTTAAACAAATCTCTGTCTACCGGATGGGTGTTGCTCGCGTTATGGGTGCGTGTACAACATTCTTCCCAAGTGGACGAGGACAACATGCACCCAGTCAATTCCGCTGAATACCAGGCCGCCGTCGAGGAGGCTGCCAATGCCTTCATGAAGGTCATGGCCTTGCGTGGATTCGCGGTAAGGGATTACCCCCAGAATTTTGTGGCCCACATGGCCCAGCAGACCCGTCTGCACTTTGAAAACAGCCGCGCCGGTGCCCATCCGGAAGCTGACAGTCTGGTGTCGGAGTTCATTCGCTCGGGTCAATCGGTGCCGCGCAAGGCTGCACAAGCCAAGGTCAAAACCATCCCGTTCCCGGTGCTGCGTCGTCGCGCAGCCTGAAGCCTGCGGCTTCCATCCAGCGCCCTGCCTTTGCAGGGCGTTGTTGTTTGCGGGGGAAATATAAAAATGAGAAGGGTGACGAGCCTTGACCCCGGCACTGGCTCCGCGGTTAGGGCTGCTCGGTTCCCCGCCTGACCCGGTTGGCCGCTTCCCCATGCGGGAAGGCCCGTCGGGGTTGATTGTAGGCGAGCCGGTCCTCTTTTTTGCGTTGCAGCACACTTTTCACCTTTCCCGCCTGCGGGCTCTGTCATCGGCAAGGGCGCCAGCGCACGCCCGATAGAATCGTTGTATGTCTTACCTTGTTCTGGCCCGCAAATACCGCCCGCGCTCTTTCACCGAAATGGTGGGGCAGGAGCATGTGGTCCAGGCCCTGAGCAATGCGCTCACCCAGCAGCGCCTGCACCACGCCTACCTGTTCACCGGCACCCGCGGGGTGGGCAAGACCACGGTGTCGCGCATCCTGGCCAAGTCGCTCAACTGCCAGGGCGCCGACGGCCAGGGTGGCATCACGGCTGAACCTTGCGGCGTGTGTCAGGCCTGCCGCGACATCGACGCCGGCCGTTTTGTGGATTACACCGAACTCGATGCCGCGTCCAACCGGGGCGTGGACGAAGTCCAGAGTCTGCTGGAGCAGGCGGTCTACAAACCGGTGCAGGGCCGCTTCAAGGTCTTCATGATCGACGAAGTGCACATGCTCACGAACACCGCGTTCAACGCGATGCTCAAGACGCTGGAAGAGCCCCCCGAATACCTCAAGTTCGTGCTGGCCACGACCGACCCGCAAAAAGTCCCGGTCACGGTGCTCTCGCGCTGCCTGCAGTTCAACCTGCGGCCGATGGCGCCCGAGACGGTGTTCGAGCACCTCACCCGCGTGCTGGCGCAGGAAAACATTGCCGCCGAGCCGCAGGCGCTGCGCCTGCTCTCGCGTGCGGCGCGCGGCTCCATGCGCGATGCGCTGAGCTTGACCGACCAGGCGATTGCCTTTGGCAGCGGCCAATTGCAGGAAGCCGGTGTGCGCCAGATGCTGGGCAGCGTGGACCGCAGCCATGTGCTGCAGCTGCTGCGCGCCCTGGCTGACTGGGACGGTGCCGCGCTGGTCGCGCTGGTGGACGCGCTGCGCCTGCAGGGCGTGTCGGCGGCGGCCACGCTCGAAGACATGGGCACCGTGCTGCAGCGCATGGCGGTGCTGCAGGCGGTACCGGGCCTGGCCGATCAGGCCAGCGACGACCCGGATGCGCCGGTCATCACCGAGTTGTCCCGAGCCATGCCCACCGATGTGACGCAGCTGCTTTACAGCCTGTGCCTGCACGGCCGCACCGAGCTGGGTCTGGCGCCCGACGAGTATGCGGCGCTGACCATGGTGCTGCTGCGGCTGCTGGCTTTCAAACCTGCAGGGGCAGCCGCCACGGCTGAAAAAAAAAGCCCTGAGTTGAGCGCGCGACCAGCTGCGCAGTCTGTAACTGCGCCTGTACCGGGACCTGTTGCTGCGCCACCAGCGCCACGCGCTGCTGTCCCCCAGCCTGCTGCGCAATCGTTGCAACGCCCCGCGTCCGTGGCGCCCCCTTCCGCTGCGCCAGCCCGCCCTGTCGAACCGCCCATGGCACCTTCGGATGCAGCTGAGGACGATGTGGGCGAAGCCCCGGCTTTCGACGATCTGCCGCCCTGGGAAGCTTTCGAGGACGTGCCCGAGCGCATGCCTGCGCAGCTGCCCGAGTTCGCGTTGGTGCAGTCCCTGCCCGTGCGCGAGGCGGTGACTGTTGCAGCACCGGCCGAAGCCAGTCGTACCGAAGTGCTCAAGCGCCCCGAAGCGCCCTTCCAGCCCACGCCCGAAGGCGATGTCTGGGCCCAGGTGGTGGGCCAGCTGCAAGCGGCCGAAGCCATCACTGCGCTGGTGCGCGAGTTGGCCCTGCAGTCGCAACTGCTCGCGCGTGAAGGCAATGTCTGGCGCCTGTGTGTGGACAGCGAATCGTTGGCCCGCCCGGCCACCTGTGAACGCCTGCAGGCCGCCTTGCACGCCGCAGGCCATGCCGTGCGCTTGCAGGTCAGCCAGGGCACCGTGACCGACAGCCCCGCCAGGCGCAACGCCCAGGCCGCCACCGCCAAAATGGACGCGGCCATCGAACTCATCCGCAACGATCCGCTGGTGCAATCGCTGATCCGCGACTTCGACGCGAAGATCGTGCCCGGCAGCATCCAGCCGCTCTGATTCACATACCGACAGAAAGACGACATCATGTTCAACAAAGGACAACTCGCCGGCCTCATGAAGCAGGCCCAGGCCATGCAGGACAACCTCAAGAAGGCCCAGGAAGAACTGGCCAACATCGAGGTCGAGGGCCAGTCTGGCTCGGGCCTGGTCAAGGTGCTGATGACCTGCAAGCACGAGGTGCGCCGCATCAACATCGACCCTGGCCTGCTGGCCGATGACAAGGACATGCTTGAAGACTTGGTGGCCGCTGCCTTCAACGACGGCTTGCGCAAGGCCGAAGAAGTCTCGCAGCAGAAGATGGGCAAGCTCACTGCCGGCCTGCCGCCCGGCATGAAACTGCCTTTCTGATCCGGCGCACATGGCCGACACCCACGCACTTGCCGCTTTGGTGCAGGCCCTCAAGGGCCTGCCGGGGGTGGGCATCAAGTCGGCGCAGCGGATGGCTTTTCATTTGCTGCAGCATGATCGTCAGGCGGCCACCACATTGGCGCAGGCGCTCAGCCACGCAGTCGCTGCGGTGCGACATTGCAGCCAGTGCCACACCTTCACCGAACACGACATCTGCGATACCTGTGCGGATCCACAGCGCGACCGGGGTCAGTTGTGCGTGGTGGAAACCCCGGCTGACCAGTCAGCCATCGAGCGCACGGGCACCTACCGTGGTCTCTATTTCGTGTTGATGGGCAAGCTCAGCCCGCTGGACGGCATTGGACCGAATGACATTGGCCTGGCCCGCTTGCGTGAACGGTGCAGTGGGCCCGATTTGCGTGAAGTGATTCTGGCCACCAATTTCACCGCCGAGGGCGAAGCCACGGCCCATGTCATCGCGGAGATGCTCAAGGCGCGTGGCCTGAAAGTCACGCGGCTGGCCCGCGGTGTGCCGGCGGGCAGCGAGCTCGAATACGTCGACCTGGGCACCATTGCCCACGCGTTGGTGGATCGCCGCTGAGCCTGGCTTCTACACGGCGATACAGATTTTTTCCCTTAAGTGGAAACCCCCTCGGGTGCTTTCCTGATGCGCGCCGTCTGGGGCCTGCCTATGCTTGCCTCAGCAGCAAAACGGCAGGAGGCGTGCAGCAACACCATGGACAGACAGCGCAGGCGTATGCTTTCGATGGCGCTGGCCACCGGTGCCTGGCTGTCCTGTCCCAGCCTGGCCGCAGCTGCCCCTGAACCACGTCAGGTCACAGTCGCGCTGACGGCGCGCAACAGCCTCTACCACCTGCCCCTGGTGCTGGCCGAGCGGCTTGGCTATTTGAGGCAACAGTCCTTGCAGGTCAACCTGGTTTCGCACGAGTCGGGCGCGGCAGGTGTGGCCAGCGTGCTGCAGGGCAAGGCCGATGTGTTGGCGGGGGCCTTCGAGCACCTGTTCGAGCTGCAATACAAAGGTCATTTTTTTCAAGCCTTTGCGCAAATGAATGCGACGCCCATGCTCAGTCTGGGTGTCGCGACGGGGCGGGTGGCGCCGCGGTCATGGCAAGACATCAAGGGGGCACGGATCGGGGTGTCGGCATTGGAGTCCAGCACCCACTGGATGACCAGCTTGTGGCTCTTGCGGCATGGTCTGCAGCCGCAGGATGTCCAATTTGTGGAGGTGGGTACATCGGCGTCGGCCCTGGGGGCTTTGTGGGAAGGGCAGGTGGATGCGCTGTGCAATCCTGATCCGGTGATGCATTGGCTGGAACAGCGCGGAGAAATTCGCCTTATTTCTGAAGCCCGAACCTTGTCGGGTGTCCAGCAGATGGCCGGAGGCGTCCTTCCGGGGGGGTGTTTGATGGCCCGGGAAGAGTTCCTGTCGCGCCATCCGCAGGTCGCCATGGTGTTGGCCAGTGGGGTGGTGCAGGCGTTGCGCTGGCTGCAGACTGCCGGTCCTACAGACCTGTTCAAGACGGTGCCAGTGGCGCCATGGATCGGTGACCGTGCGGTGTATCTGGGGGCCTTGAACAAGCTGCGTGACGCCTATGCCCGTGATGGCCAGATCCAGGAAGAGGCGGTGTTCAATGCCTGGCGCACCCATGCGCGGGTGGCCAGCCATGCGCCCAGTCACCGCCATTTGCTGGCCCGTACATTCACGAATGCTTTTGTGGCCCGAGCCAAGGGCTGAAGCTGGAGCAGGCGGTCAGCGCTGAGTGCGAGGCCGATCGGCCTGCGCCACTTGTTTGACCGGTTTGGCTGATTTGTGGGTGGACGGTGATTTGCCCCGTGCTGCCAGCTTGGTATTGCTGCGCGCAGGCAGGCTGGGCACCAAGATGACCAGTTTTTGACCGTTCTTGAGGGCGCCAGCAGTGGACAGCTTGTTCCAGCTCGCCAGATTGCCCGCCGTGACGCCATGGCGAGCGCCCAGGCTGGCCAGGGTGTCGCCTTTGCGTGCATGGATGAGCACCCGACGCAGAATGACTTCAGGGGCCAGGCTCAGTTGGGCGCTGTCTGCTGTGCTTTCTTTCACATCGTTGTCCAGCGCCCCCTTGCGATGCACCAGGAGTGTCGAACCTGCCTTGAGCAGCATGCCGTTGGGAATGCTGTTGACCGAGCGCAACAGGGCTGCAGGCATGTCCACCTGTTGTGCCGCCTCGTCGACTTTCATGGTCTTGGGGGCGGTCCAGGCGGTCCAGGTGGCCAGTGGCCGGTTGGCATGGGCTTGCAGATTGCGTTCAAAGACCGCTGCGTTGTCCCAGGGCAGCAGGATCTGGGGGGTGCCAGCTGCCAGGATGACTGGCCGGTTCATCTGCGGGTTCAGGGCCTTGAAGTCTTCCAGTTTGATTTCGGCCAGCCGTGCAGCCATGGTCACATCGATGTCCCGCTCAATGGCCACGCTCTTGAAGAACGGGTGGTTGTGGATCATCGGCAGTTGCACGTTGAACAGCTCCGGCTGGGCCACGATGTTTTTGACGGCTTGCAGCTTGGGCACGTAATACCGTGTTTCGTTGGGCATCTGCAGGTCCGTGTAGCTCAATGGCAGGCCACGGGCCTTGTTGCGTGCCAGGGCCTTGCCCACGCTGCCCTCGCCCCAGTTGTAGGCGGCCAGTGCCAGATGCCAGTCACCGAACATGTCGTAGAGCTTTTGCAGGTAGTCCAGTGCCGCGCGGGTGGATTCGAGCACGTCACGCCGTTCGTCCCTGAACATGTTTTGCTTGAGGTCGAAGTACTTTCCGGTGGCGGGCATGAATTGCCACATGCCGGCGGCCTTGGCGCTGGAGACGGCTTCGGGGTTGAAAGCCGACTCGATGAAGGGCAGCAGGGCCAGCTCGGTCGGCATGTTGCGCCGCTCAAGCTCTTCAACGATGTAATAGATGTAGCGGCGCGAGCGTTCGGTCATGCGCAGCATGTAATCAGGTCGCGCGGCATACCATTGCTCGCGATCACGCACCAGGGGGGTTTCGAGATCGGGCATGGCAAAGCCGCGGCGGATGCGCTCCCAGATGTCGGTGGGCGGCTGCAAGCCCAGGTTGCCCTGGGCTTTGAAGTTCACGGACAAATCGTTTGGGCTGGGAGATGCCTGAGGGGCTTGTGGAGCGACCGTGGCTGGCTGGGCCGACACCTCCGGACCCTGGCTTGTCGTGGCACAGCCCGTGAGCCACAGTGAAAAGCCCATGGCCAGGCCGATGCAGGCCAGCCGCACTGGGCGTGTACAAATAGCAAAAGTCATTTGAATCCGTTCTTCCATTCACGCAATTGCGCAAAAACCTGTGTGTCATCACAGGCCGGAGTACCAGTGTGGCGCTCGACGGCTGCGCGAACTGCTGGAGTGCGGCTGCGCAGGAAAGGGTTGATGTCTAGTTCGTGGCCCAGCCGGGCAGGCAGCGTGGGCAAGCCTTGTTCACGCAGGGTCTGGCAGCGCTTTTCATAGGCAGCCAGTGGCAGGTTGTCAGGCTCCACCGCACGGGCAAAGCACAGGTTAGACAGGGTGTATTCGTGTGCGCAGCACACCCGCGTGTCTGCGGGCAACTGTGCCAGCTGGTCAAGTGAAGCCAGCATCTGGGCGGCCGTGCCTTCAAACAGGCGACCGCAACCGGCCGAAAACAGGGTGTCGCCGCAAAACAGGATGGGCGCTTCGCCTTCGGGTTGTGCCCACCAGGCGATGTGCCCTGCGGTGTGGCCCGGCACATCCAGCACCTGCCAGCGCAGCGGGCCCCAGCTGACTTCGTCACCCCCGGCCACCGGGGTGTGGTCCACCGGCAGCTTTTCGAGCGCCGGACCGAACACGCGGGCCCCCGTGGCCTGCACCAGTTCGGCCAGCCCGCCGGTGTGATCGGCGTGGTGGTGGGTGACTAGAATCGTGTCGAGTTGCAGATCAGGCTCGCGTGCGAGCCACTGCAGCACAGCCTGCCCGTCACCGGGGTCAACCGCCAGCACCCGCTGCTGGTGTTGCAGCAGCCAGATGTAGTTGTCGGCAAAGGCGGGCAGTGGAGTCAAGCGCATGGCAACCAGGATTATAAAAACCCCCCCCACGGCGGCGCCCTGGCTGCAGGCGCTGGGCGAACCCACGGCGCAGCGCCTGCTGGCCTGGGGACAGGCGCAGACCGATGCCTGTCTGGCGGATGTGTTCGGCTACCACGCGGTTCAGGCCGGCTGGCCGGGTTTTGACGCCTTGCAGACCAACCGCATGCCGCACCGCTGGCTGGCACAGCAGGAATTTGATGACGCACCACCCACCCCCGATCTGTCGTTTGACAGCCGGGCCTGGCCCTGGGCGGCCGAATCACTCGACCTGGTGGTCTTGCCCCACACGCTCGAGCGTTCGGCCGATCCGCACGCCTGCCTGCGCGAAGTCGAACGGGTGTTGATCGCCGAGGGGCACGTTTGCATCGTCGGCATCAACCCCTGGAGTCTCTGGGGCCAGAGCTTGCGAAGTCAGCAGAGGCAGGCGGCCCAGGACGGCCTGGCGCCCTGGCTGGTGCAGCCGATCGCGCCGCACCGCCTGCGTGACTGGCTGCACCTGCTGGGCTTTGAGGTGCAACTGCAGCACTTTGCTGGCTGGACGCCGACCTGGCGCAGCGAGCGCTGGGTGCAGCGCTGGTCCTGGCTGGATGCGGTGGGGCGGCGCTGGTGCCCGGTGCTGGGCGGGGTGTACCTGATCGTGGCCACCAAACGGGTGCCCGGTGGCCGCCTGCTGCAGGGACGGACCTGGCGCAAGGTACCATCGCGCTCCGCTGTTGCCGCGCCTGCAGCCTCGATCGAAGCGCCCATGCGCACCCGTGCCCGTTCGAAAAACGAAAGCCTGTCTTGACCGCCCCAAACGCCCTGAACCTTGTCGAAATTCACACCGATGGCGCCTGCAAGGGCAACCCCGGCCCTGGGGGCTGGGGCGTGCGCATGGTCTCTGGCGCCCACGTCAAGGAACTGTTTGGCGGCGAGCTCAATACGACCAACAACCGCATGGAGCTGACCGCCGTGATCGAAGCGCTCAAGGCGCTCAAGCGGCCCTGCACTGTGGCCCTGTACCTGGACAGCCAGTACGTGCGCCAGGGCATCACCCAGTGGATCCACGGCTGGAAGGCCAAGGGCTGGCGCACGGCTGACAAACAACCGGTCAAGAACGTGGACCTCTGGCAGGAGCTGGACCGTCTGGTGTCCTCTTCGGGACACCGCATCGAATGGCACTGGGTCAAGGGCCACGCCGGTGACCCGGGCAACGAGCGGGCCGATGCATTGGCTAACCAGGGCGTGGCCAAGGCGCTGGGTCGCTGATTTGTAAACCGCAGGTAAAACCTGCGCTGGCCTTGATCGGGCTGGTTTTTCAGGATGCTGAAAAACGGTCAGGACTGTTACATTGCCGAACTGTTTATCCGAATCAGCAGTCGAGACACAGTTCATGGCCTACAAGAAGAAATATGCCCTCGTGGCGGTTGCCGGCATCGCCATCGCCTCTGGCGTCGCCTGGTGGATGCAACGCCAGCCCCATACCGCATCTTCTGCATCCCCCGCAGCCAGTGCGCCCGGTGCCGCCCCGGCGCCAGCGCCTTCGGCCTCCGGCGCTGCTGCGGGCGGCCAGCGGGCCCCGGCAGTCGAGGTGGCCAAGGTGGCTCAGCTCACGCTGGTGGACGAAGTCCAGTCGGTGGGCAGCCTGCGTTCGCGCCAGGGCGTGATGCTGCGCCCTGAAGTGGCTGGACGCGTCAAGGCCATCCTGTTTGCCGAAGGCCAGCGTGTGAGCAAGGGCCAGCTGCTGGTGCAGCTGGACGACCAGCTGCAGGCCGCGCAGGTGGCCCAGGCCAAAGCCGAGATGTCGATCGCCGAAGCCAACCACAAACGCAACCAGGACCTGGTGTCGCAGAACTTCATCAGCAAGCGCACGGTGGATGAAAGCGCGGCTGCGCTGGACGTGGCCCGGGCCAAACTCGAGCTGGCACAGGCCACCCAGCAGCGACTGAAAATCGTGGCGCCTTTTGATGGCGTCACCGGCCTCAAGCAAGTCAGCGTGGGCGACTACCTCAAGGACGGTGCCGACATCGTCAACATTGAGGACATCGACGCCGTGCTGGTGGACTTCCGCTTGCCCGAGCGTTTCCAGAGCAAGATCCGCCCAGGGCTAAAAGCCCAGCTGAACGTGGATGCGCTGCCTGGGCGGCCCTTCACCGCGCTGGTGCAGGCTGTGGACCCGCTGATCGACGCCAATGGCCGCTCGGTCGGCGTGCGCGGCTGCATCGACAACCGCCAGCGCCAGCTGCGCCCGGGCATGTTCGCCCGCGTCAACACCGTCTTTGGTGTGCGCGAAAACGCCCTGACCGTGCCCGAAGAAGCCATCGTGCCGCAGGGCGGCCGGACCTTCGTGGTCAAGGTGGTGCCTGGCGACAAGCCCGACACCCTGGTGGCCCAGCGTGTGGCCGTCAAGACCGGTGTGCGTCAGCCGGGCAAGGTGGAAATCACCGAAGGCCTGGAGGCCGATGACACGGTGGTCACTGCCGGCCACCAGCGCCTGCAAAAGGACGGCACGCCGGTGCGTGTGGTGGATCTGGCCGCGGGCCGGGGCCCGGCGGCGGGTGCCAGCGCACCGGCGGCAGCCTCTTCTGCACCTGCTGCACCCCCTGTCGCGGCGTCCGAACGACCGGCGGCCAGGCCCGCAGCGGCCTCTGCCACAGTCCCCGCAGCCCTGAGCGGCCCCAACCCCTGCCAGCGAGGCTGAGATGCAGCTCGCCGAAATCTCCATCCGCCGGCCGGTGCTGGCCGTGGTCATGTCGCTGCTGATCCTGCTGGTCGGTGCCGTGAGCTTTGACCGCCTGTCGGTGCGCGAGTACCCCAAGATCGACGAGCCCACAGTGACGGTCAGCGTGAAGTACCCCGGCGCTTCTGCCGAGGTGATCGAGACCCAGGTGACCAAGCCGCTGGAGGACTCGATCGCCGGCATCGACGCGGTGGATGTGATCACCTCCATCAGCCGTGCCGAGCAGTCGCAGATCACGGTCAAGTTCCGCCTCGAAAAAGACGCCGACACGGCCGCCGCCGAAGTGCGCGACCGCACCTCGCGCGTGCGCAACCGCCTGCCGCAGGCGATCGAGGAGCCGGTCATCGCCAAGGTCGAGGCCGACGCCTTCCCGGTGATATGGCTGGCCTTCTCCAGCGAGACCATGAACCCGCTGCAGATCAACGACCTGGTCAACCGCATCGTCAAGCCAAGGCTGCAGACCGTGACCGGGGTGGCCGATGTGCGCATTTATGGCGAGCGCAAGTACGCCATGCGCGTATGGCTGGAGCCAGAGCGGCTGGCCGCTTACCGGCTGACGCCGGCCGATGTGGAAGACGCCATCCGCCGCAGCAACCTGGAGCTGCCGGCCGGACGCATCGAGTCGAGCAAGCGCGAGTTCACTGTGACCTCGCAGACCGACCTGAGCCGGCCGGGGCAGTTCGCCGACATCGTCATCCGCACCGTCAATGGCTTTCCGGTCAAGATCCGGGACGTGGCGCGGGTGCAGGAAGGTGCTGCCGATGAGCGCAGCGCTGTGCGTCTGAACGGTCAGCCTGCCATCTCGGCTGGCGTGATCCGCCAGGCCACAGCCAACCCGCTGGAGCTGTCCAAAGGGGTGCGCGAGATGATGCCGCGCCTTCAGGCCGACCTGCCGCCAGGCCTTGCCGTGACGGTGGCCAACGACAACTCGGTGTTCATCGACCGTTCCATCAAGAGTGTGTTCCAGACCATCGTCGAGGCGGTGATCCTGGTGGCGCTGGTGATCTTCGTTTTCCTGCGCACCATTCGCGCCTCCATCATCCCCATCATCACCATCCCGGTGAGCCTGATCGGCACCTTTGCCATGATGGCGCTGGCCGGGTTCACCATCAACACGCTCACGTTGCTGGCACTGGTGCTGGCCATCGGCCTGGTGGTGGACGACGCCATCGTGGTGCTGGAGAACATCTACCGCCACATCGAAGAGGGCATGGACCCGTTCTCCGCAGCCATCAAGGGTTCGCGCGAAATCGGCTTTGCCGTGGTGGCCATGACGCTCACGCTGGCCGCGGTGTTTGCGCCGCTGTCCTTCACCCCGGGGCGCACCAGCAAGCTGTTCACCGAATTCGCGCTGGCGCTGGCCGGCTCGGTCATCGTCTCGGGTTTTGTGGCGCTGACGCTCTCGCCCATGATGAGTGCCAAGCTGCTGCGGCACAACCCGAACCCGGGCTGGTTCGACCGCAGCATGGACCGCTGGCTCAACCGCCTCTCCGACGGCTATGCCCGTGTGCTGGGTTGGGTGTTGACGCGCGCGCGCTGGCTCGTGCTGCTGGTGATGGCCGGCAGCGGCGTGGCGATCGCCGTCATCTACCCGACCATGAAGCAGGAGTTGGCCCCTCTCGAGGACCGTGGCGTGCTGCTGGCCACGGTGACTGCCCCCGATGGCGCGACACTGGACTACACCGACCGCTATGCCAAGGTGCTCGAGCGCATGGGCGAGGGCTACAGCGAATTCGATCGTGTGTTTGCCAACATCGGCAACCCCACGGTGGCCCAGGGATCGGTGATCTACCGGGCAGTGGACTGGGAAAAACGCGAGAAGACCACGCTGGAGATTGCCCGCGAGCTGACCCCAAAATTCGGTGGCCTGCCTGGCGTGATGGCGTTCCCGATCACGCCGCCCTCGCTGGGCCAGGGCTTTCGCGAGCGACCAGTCAACTTCGTGATCCAGACCTCCGACAGCTACCAGAACCTGAACGCGGTCACGCGCCAGATGCTCGACGAGATCGCCAAGAACCCTGGCATCCTCTCGCCCGATGTGGACCTGCGTCTGAACAAGCCCGAGCTGCGTGTCGAGGTCGACCGCACCAAGACCGCCGAACTCGGTGTGAGCGTGGACGCGGTGGCGCGTGCCATCGAGACCATGCTGGGCGGCCGGGTGGTGACGCGCTACAAAAAAGACGCCGAGCAGTACGACGTGATCGTGCAGGTGCAGGACAGCGGCCGCAACACGCCCGAAGACATCGACAACATCTACGTGCGTGGCAAGAACGACGCCATGATCCCCTTGTCGGCCGTGGTCAAGGTGCGCGAAAGCGTGAGCCCACGTGAGCTCAACCACTTCGGCCAGCGCCGCTCGGTCTCAATCACCGCCAACCTGGCGCCCGACTATTCGCTGGGTGAGGCCCTGAAATTTCTGGACGCCACGGCGGCCCAGGTGCTCAAGCCGGGCTACACCACCGAGCTCAACGGTACCTCGCGCGAATTCCGCAATTCCCAGGGTGCGTTGGTGATCGTCTTCGTGCTGGCCCTGTTTTTCATTTTTCTGGTGCTGGCAGCGCAGTTCGAGAGCTTTGTCGATCCTTTCGTGATCATGCTGTCGGTGCCCCTGTCCATGATCGGTGCGCTGCTGGCCCTGAAATTCACCGGGGGATCGCTCAACGTCTACTCGCAGATCGGCTTGATCACGCTGGTGGGCCTGATCACCAAGCATGGCATCCTGATCGTGGAGTTCACCAACCAGCTGCGCGAGCATGGCATGGCCATGAAGGAAGCGCTGATCCAGGCCTCCAGCCAGCGCCTGCGTCCGATTCTCATGACCACCGGCGCCATGGTGCTGGGCGCGGTGCCGCTGGCGCTTGCCAAGGGCGCCGGCGCCGAGAGCCGCATGCAGATCGGCTGGGTGATCGTGGGTGGCATGAGCCTGGGCACGCTGCTGACCATCTTTGTGGTGCCGACCATGTACTCGCTGTTCGCGCGTCAGGCGGTGCCCGGGCCGAACAAGGCGGTGGCCAACGAGTATCCGCCGCAGACCGATGCGGCGGACATCAACGCCTGAGTATCCTCTGTATCATTCCCTGGCTTGACCGGGGAATCCATGCCTGAAAAATGTGGATCCTTGGGTCAGGCCCGAGGATGACAAGAAAAGAGGCCTTGCTCTGACTTCAGAGCTGCCCGTCGAACATCATCACGTC
>CAXRGK010000228.1:0-28704 GCA_964230145.1 Burkholderiaceae bacterium
AAGTAGCGGATCTCGCGGAAATTGAAAATGCGCTCGTAAAAGCTGCCCCAGAACGCCATGCGGCCCTTGTAGACATTGTGCGTGAGGTGATCGATCATTTTGAAGCCATGCCCCACCGGATGGCGCTCGGCGCCAGGCAGCCATTCAAAGTCGATGTCGTAGATGCTCTTGCCGTCTTCGAATCGGTCGATCAGGTACAGCGGCGCACCGCCAATGCCCTTGATGGCCGGCAGACGCAGTTCCATCGGGCCGGTGGGCACGTCAATCGGCTGGGCCCCCTGCTCCAGGGCACGCGCATAGGCTTTGTGCGCATCACGCACACGGAACGCCATGGCGCAAGGGCCCGGACCGTGCTCTGCAGCGAAATAGCCCGCAAGGCTGCGCGGCTCGCGGTTGACGATGAAATTGATGTCGCCCTGGCGGTAGAGCACCACATCCTTGGAGCGGTGTTTCGCAACAAGACTGAAACCCAGCTTTTCAAACAGCGGCTCCAGCACATTGGGGGTGGGGGATGCGAACTCGACGAACTCGAAGCCGCACAGGCCCATGGGGTTGTCAAACAGATCGGCCATGTCTTTTCTCCATGCAATGGCAGCGCCACCACGTCCGTGGTGCGCGCGAACAAACAAAAGGAAAGGAGAGCGAAGCGCCTGCGACCCTGAGGCCGCAAGGCTTTAGAAGGACACTGGCGGCGCGCCCGGCCTGCCCCGCGTGCTGCGCGCGAGGTGGATACCGACAATCAGGGCCTGGATGGACATGGGGCGATTGTCAGGGTCGCCGGATGGTTTGACAAGACGGCCCGCCATCAGGCCACTGCGGGCTTGACCACCGCCGGCTCGCGGATCGGCAGATTGATGAGTGCGGCGCCAGCGGCCAGCACGATGTCGGCATACCACATCCAGTTGTAGTCACCAAAGTGCGTGATGGCCAGGCCGCCCAGCCAGGCGCCCATGAAGCCCCCGATCTGGTGCGACAGCAGCGTCATGCCAAACAGCGTGGCCAGGTAGCGTGCACCGAACAGTTTGCCCACCACCGTGGCCGTGGGCGGCACCGTGGCCAGCCAGGTGAAGCCCAGACCGGCGGCGAACACGTAGAAAGTCCAGGCGGTCTTGGGCAGCAACAGGTAAGCGATGACCAGGACCGCACGCGAACCGTACATCCAGGCCAGCACATGCTTGCTGCGGTACTTGGTCACGGCCGAGCCGGCATACAGACTGCCGAAAATATTGGCCAGACCGATGATGGCCAACGACCAGCTGGCCACCGAAGGCGGCAGACCGCACAGGTCCACCTCGCCGGGCAGGTGCGTCACGAGAAAAGCGATGTGGAAACCGCAAGTGAAAAAACCTGCATGCAGCAGCCAGTAGCTGCGGTCGGCAAAGGCATTCTTGATGGCCTGCTTCAGGCCGGTGTCGGGTTCGGGGTGTGGGTGCGCCGCATGGGTTTTGGCGGTCAGCTTGCCCACCAGCGGCAATGCGGCCAGCGTGAGCACGGCGGTGGCCCACATGGCCCCCATCCAGCCCATGGACTGGATCAGCTTCTGGATGATGGGCGCGAACACGAACTGACCGAACGAGCCGCCCGCGTTGATCACGCCCGAAGCCGTGCCCCGTGCCTGCGCTGGCATGCGCTGCGCGGCCGCGCCGATCAGCACCGAAAAGCTCGCGGCGCCGGAACCGGCAGCCGACATCACACCCAGCGTGATGGCCAGCCCCATGCCACTGCTCATGAAGGGTGTGATGGCCGAAGCCAGCGCCATCAGCAGCACACCGCCCATCAACACGCCGCGCGGACCGTACCGGTCGGCCAGCGCGCCCGCGACGGGCTGGATCGCACCCCAGACGAACTGGCCAATCGCCAGAGCCAAACTGAGCGTGACGATGCCCAGCCCGGTGGAGGTGTTGATCGGACTGACGTACAGGCCTATGGACTGACGCATGCCCATGGTGATCATGAGGATGCCGGCAGCGGCCAACGTGACGGCCATGGCGCCGGGATGCTTGAGGGAACGGAACACGTGTGTGTCTTTCAGGCGGGATGAAAACTGGATCTTAGCCATTGACCGCACAACATGCAGACGAGCGCGCGACAAACCATGCGCGCTAGACTCGAGGCATGCCTTTCCTGTTGATCCTCACCACCGTTGGCAGTGCCGAAGACGCTCATCGCCTGTCACGCACCCTTGTGGAGGAAGGCTTGTGCGCCTGCGCGCAGATCGAACGCATCGACAGCATTTACCGCTGGGAAGGCGAGGTGGTGCAGGCGCCCGAGTGGCGCATGCTGCTCAAAACCGCCACTGACCGCTACCCACAGGTGGAGCAGCGGCTGCGCGAGCTGCACCCCTACGAGTTGCCGGCCATCTACAGCCTTCGCCCAGAGCAGGCCCTGCCGGCATTTGCCAGCTGGGTGCAACAACCCTGAGCAGACCGGGGATTGGGTATTGCCAGCCAGCAGGCGCATGCTCACACTGAAACCTTTGAGGAGGGTTTCCCATGCGTGGCAATGTTCACACCATGTCGGATCTGTTCAAGCAACTGGGGCTGCCACACGACGCCGCGGCCATAGAGGACTTCATTGCACGGCACGAAGGGGCCTGCGTCGACTGCGCCTTGCCCCACGCCCCGATCTGGACCGAAAGCCAGCGCGCCTTTCTGGAGCAGGCCGTGGCCGACGACTCGGACTGGGCGCTGCCCGCCGAAGAACTGGCGGGCATGCTGGGACACTGAGCGGATCAGCGTGCGCGGCGCTTTTGCACGGCCTGAGCCAATTCATCCAGAACCGGCACCGTCTGCTCGAAGCTGATACAGGCATCGGTGATCGACACGCCATACTGCAAGGGCTGACCCGGTTTCTGGTCCTGCCGGCCTTCGTGCAGATGGCTCTCGATCATCAGGCCCATGATGCGGCGATCACCGCCAGCAATCTGACCGGCAACGTCGTGCGCCACTTCGATCTGTTTGGCGTGCTGCTTGCTGCTGTTGGCATGCGACACATCCACCATGACCTGCGGCTGCAGGCCTGAAGCCTCCAGCACCTTGCAGGCCGCATCGACATCGGCCGCCGAGTAATTGGGCGCCTTGCCGCCGCGCAGGATGATGTGCACGTCCTGGTTGCCACGCGTCTCGAAAATCGCGGCCTGGCCCATCTTGGTCATGCCCATGAAGGCATGTGGTGCTCTGGAGGCCAGCACCGCATCGGCCGCCACCTTGACGCCACCGTCGGTGCCGTTCTTGAAACCCACCGGACACGACAGACCACTGGCCAACTGCCGATGGCTCTGGCTTTCGGTGGTGCGCGCACCGATCGCGCCCCAGGTCACCAAGTCGCTGATGAACTGCGGGCTGAGCAGATCGAGGAACTCGGTGGCCACGGGCAGCCCCGTGTCCAACACGTCCAGCAGCAGCTTGCGCGCCATCTCCAGACCTTCGTTCATGGCAAAGCTGCCGTCCAGATGCGGGTCGTTGATGTAGCCCTTCCAGCCCACGGTGGTGCGCGGCTTCTCGAAATAGACGCGCATGACCACGATCAGGTCTTTGGCGTGCCTGTCCGCCTCCAGCTTCAGTCGGCGCGCGTCGTCCATGGCCTGGTCATGGTCGTGGATCGAGCAGGGGCCGACCACCACCACGAGCCGGTCATCCTGACCTTGCAGCACTTTCGAGATGGCCTGTCGCGAGCTTTCGACCAGCGCCAGATGCGCGGGCGTGGCCGGCAGACGCTCTTCGAGCAAGGCAGGCGTCATGAGCGGGCGCACCAGAGCGATACGGGTGTCGTCGATACGGGTTTTGTCTTGGGTGGAAAGCATGGGATCACCAGATAATCTGCGCAAAGTGTAAAGGCCCGCCATGACAGAGACCCTGCCCCCACCCCAGCTTGAACACGTCTGCGATCTGGCCGTGACGATCGCGCCCCCTTTGGAGGTAGGCCAAACTGCGTCTGGCCTGCGCCGCGTGATTCCGATCACCGGGGGTGTGGTCACAGGCCCGATGCTCAACGGCAAAGTGCTGGCCGGTGGCGCCGACTTTCAGCTGATTCTGGGGGGCGGCACGCAAGCGCACCTGGACGCACGCTACGTGATCGAACTTGACGACGGCACCCGCGTGTTCGTTCAAAACACCGCGCTGCGTTTTGCCTCGCTGGAAAATTCGCAGCGCATCCTGCGCGGCGAACCGGTCAACCCGGCCGACATCTATTTCCGCTGCCAGCCCAGGCTCGAAGCTGCAGGCGAGAAGTGGGCCTGGCTCAGCGAAAGCCAGTTCATCGGCAGTGGGCGCCGTGCACCCGACGGCGTTTACCTGAGCTTTTACCGGGTGGCCTGAAGCGCCTTGTCGGGCGACCCTTCCAGCCCCGCAAGCAGCGCGGTGTTGTTGCCACCAATCACCATTTCGAACTTGTTGTCGACGAAGGTGTAGTCGTAATAGCCCATGCGCGCCAGCGGCTGGATCTTGAGGATGTCGAGCATGCCCTGGCCGTCGATCACCGCGTCGTCGATGTGGATCGCGACCACGCGGCCAAACACCACATCGGCCGTGCCCATGGGTGGCACGCCCGGAAAACGCAGGGTGTTGAGGTACACACATTCGAACTGGATGGGTGAACCTGCCACGCGCATGGGCTTGACCTTGCGCGAAGGCAGCTTGTGCAAGCCCGCATGTTCAAACTCGTCGACCCCGTGTGACAGCTCTTCTGCCGATTTGTTGACCGCCTCGCGCAGTGCGTAGGTGGCCATGTTCCAGACGAATTCACCGGTCTCTTCGGCATTGCGTACCGAGTCCTTGCGCCCACCAGCGGTGTTCTGGTTGGCCGAGAACATGACGATGGGCGGGTTGAAGGTGACGTTCTGGAACTGGCTGTAGGGCGCCAGGTTGTGCCGCCCCTGGCTGTCCACCGTGGAGATCCAGCCAATCGGTCTGGGCACCACGCAGGACTTGAAAGGGTCGTGGGGCAAGCCGTGCGGCGTCACGCCGGGTTCGTAATACATCGATGTCTCCTGCAATGCACGCGCAGGATCATGGCTCCTTGATCCGACTGGACCCTATCGCCAAGGCGTCTTCAGTTCAAAAAACCCACACCCCGGCGCTCGCGCACCTCGGGCTTAAGGCGGTGCTCGGCTTCGAGCTGCGCAAGGAAGGCTTCGGCATCGAGCGTTTCAGCCAGGATCTGCGCCTGACGCTGCACGGCGGCAAAGTCGCCTAGGCACAGTTGGTCGAGCTGCGCCAGCCGTTCGCGCCAGGCGCTCGTGAGGGCTTGTGCATCGCCCTGCAAAGCCTCGGTCACAAACATGGCCTCGCGCTGCTCGCGGCGCAGGGGCAGAAACTTCACCTTGAAAGCAAAACGCCGCAGCGCCGCCGCGTCCAGCTGATCCATCAGGTTGGTGGTGCAGATGAAGACGCCGCGAAAGCGCTCCATGCCCTGCAGCATTTCGTTGACCTCGGTGACCTCGTAGTGGCGCTGTGCGCCACGCCGGTCCTGCAAAAAGCTGTCGGCCTCATCGAGCAGCAGCACCGCGCCCTCGCGCTCAGCCTCCGCGAACATGGCCGCCATGTTCTGCTCGGTCTCGCCCACGTACTTGCTCATCAGGTCGCTGGCCTGACGGATGCGCAGCGGTTTGCCCAAGGCCTGCGCGATGTGCGCGGCCAGCGCGCTCTTGCCCGAGCCGGGCGCGCCATGGAAGCACAAGGAGCCGTGGCCGCGCGCCTGCAGCGCCTGCACGATGCGCGGCACCTCGTGGCGGCTTTCCACATGCAGCAGGTCCAGGCTGTATTGCGTGACCGGTGGCACGGCCTGCGGCTGGTGGCGCACACGGCCCAGAGCCTGGTCTGCGTGGGCGAGCTGGCGCTCAATCAGCGCATCCAGCGGTGCGCCCTCGCCCTGCGCCAGCGCGGCAAAACGCACCGCGGTGTGGATCTGCGCGGGGGTCAGGTCATGGCGTGCGCTCAGCCGCACCACCAGCGCGTCGTCCACCGTGTGGCCGGCCAGCGCCTTGCGCACCAGCTGCTCACGCGCGCCAGGCGGTGGGCTGGTCAGCTCCAGGTGGTAGGCAAAGCGGCGGCGGAATGCCGGATCGATCTGTTCAATGCGGTTGGTCACCCAGACCGTGGGCACCGGGTTGGTTTCCAGAATCTGGTTGACCCAGGCCTTGCCGCTGACCGACTGGCTGCCACGCCCGATCACCTGTTCAGCACGCGCCATGAGCTGGCTGGCCTCCATCGACAGCGGCGGAAACACGTCTTCCACCTCGTCAAACAGCAGCGCCGCCTGCGCGCTGCCTTTCAGAAAGGCCTGGGCGATCTGCAGCGAGCGGTAGCGGTCCCGGCCCGAGAGCGAATGGCCTTCGCGGTCGGCGTGCTCCACTTCAAACAGCTTGAGCCCGGCGGCCTGAGCGACCACACGCGCCAATTCGGTCTTGCCGGTGCCCGGCGGGCCGTAGAGCAGGATGTTGACGCCGACTTCGCCGCGCGCCACCGCTCGCGCCAGCAACTGGCGCAGCACGCGGGCGTCTTCAGCCACGTAGTCGAAGTCGGCCTCGCTCAGACTGCTGCTCGGTGCTGGGCGCGTGAACACCGCCATGAGTTCGGCGGTGTCGCTGTATTCGCGCATCAGGACCGGCGGCAGTTTGTCGCTGACCTTCATCAGGTCCGACAGGTCGGTGATGGCGTGTTCGGACAGCAGGTTGTCCACCAGACCCACCCGCTCCAGCCGCGACCCCGCGCGCAGCGCCTCAGCCACATCGGCCGCGTTCACACCTGCCACCTCGGCCAGCGCGGCGTAGGCCTCGGGCGCGTTGCTGACCTTGAACTCCACCAGCAGACTGCGCAACTCGCGTTGGTAACGCGCCAGCGTGCCGTACAGCAGCACCGCTTGTTCTGCGGCGTTCAGCTGCAGCAGACGCGCCAGCACATCAATGTTTTTCTGCACCCGGGTGGACTGCTTCTTGAGCGTGTGGGCCAGCCACTGCGCCGTGGCCGAGAGCACCGCCATCAGGTCCTTGGGCGCTTCGCGGGCGTAGTCGTCCAGATAAAAAAACAGGGTGGCTTCGTCGTAAGGCCCACGCCAGACGGCAAACCGGTCCAGGAATTCACGGTTTTGCAACTGCTCATGGCCGGACCAGGCCTCAAAGGCAGGCCCGCGCTGGCCAAGCCAGCGCCGCAAGCGGTGCAGCACCGTCACCGGCCAGACCAGATGCCGCCCGCACAAAGGCAGCAGACCGGAAAGATCGCGCCTGAGGTTGAATTGCGCGCCTTGCTGCTGCGTCAAGGTCAGCACGAAGTGGGTGCACATCAGGTCCAGCACGGGCGCAGCCGCCAGACCCGGCGGCAGCATCACTTGCCCGGTGCGACTTTCCTGCGCGATGCGTCTGACCATGCCCGACTCCTGCCATGCCATGACAAACCGACTTGTGGCGGACCATAACCGAGCACCGCCCACCTGCAAAGGATTTTTTTGCAACAGAGGCAAAGCGTCCAGCAAGGACACGGGCATGGCACGCGTTTTGTGGCTCAGCTCAGCGTGTTTTCTGACCTCAATCCATCCCGTATTGGTCTTGGCTACAATACGGCCCATATTCGAGTTTGGAGATACCCCATGTCGGCCCACAACGAACAACACCCCGTCGATCCGGCAGAGGCCGTGGTCAAACACATTCCGGTCGTGATCCCCGTGGTGGGCGGCCTGCTGATCTTCCTGCTGGCTTTCATCGCCGTGTTCATGGCCTGATCGCCCGGCGAAAGCTCGCAAAACCCGCTTCAGGCGGGTTTTTTTGTGCCCCAAATTGGTCTTCGCATAAAGTAATGCATTTATTGCATAGATTTTCAGCCTGATGACAGGCACAAAAGAAGCGGCCTCCCTAAAATCGGTCTTCTGTCGGTTACCAGAGGGTTACACGCCCTGTGTGACAGGCCCATGACCGGACGTCTTGCAGACCCGGTCATCGTTTTTCCAGAGGTCAACAAGTGCTTTTGCCCTGTGGAAAGACGATTTCAAACTTTGGAGCTTTTCCCATGAACTCACCCGTGATGCAGGGCTTGAACCTGAACACACCGGCTTACGTCAAGAACGCCAAACTGATCGCCTGGGTCGCCGAAATGGCCGCCCTGTGCAAGCCCGACAACATCTACTGGGCCGACGGCTCGCAAGAGGAATACGACCGCCTGTGCCAGGAACTGGTCGATGCCGGCACCTTCAAGAAGCTCAACCCCGCCAAGCGCGCCAACTCCTTCCTGGCCTGGACCGATCCCTCGGACGTGGCCCGCGTGGAAGACCGCACCTACATCTGTTCCGAGAAAAAGGAAGACGCCGGCCCGACCAACAACTGGATGGCCCCGGCCGAGATGCGCGCCACGCTCAATCCCCTGTTTGACGGCTGCATGGAGGGCCGCACCATGTACGTGGTGCCCTTCTCCATGGGCCCGCTGGGTTCGCACATCGCCCACATCGGCATCGAGCTGACCGACAGCGCCTACGTGGTCGTCAACCAGAAGCTGATGACCCGCATGGGCAAGGCAGTGTACGACGTGCTCGGCACCGATGGCGAGTTCGTGCCCTGCGTGCACACCGTGGGCGCCCCGCTGGCCGCTGGCGAAAAGGACAAGACCGCCTGGCCCTGCAACCCGACCACCAAGTACATCGTGCATTACCCCGAAACGCGCGAGATCTGGTCGTATGGTTCGGGCTACGGCGGCAACGCGCTGCTGGGCAAGAAGTGCTTTGCGCTGCGCATTGCGTCCACCATGGGCCGTGACGGTGGCTGGCTGGCCGAACACATGCTGATCCTGGGCGTGACCAGCCCCGAGGGCAAGAAGTACCACGTCGCTGCCGCTTTCCCCAGCGCCTGCGGCAAGACCAACTTCTCGATGCTGGTGCCGCCCAAGGCCTTTGACGGCTGGAAAGTCACCACCATCGGCGACGACATCGCCTGGATCAAGCCGCACGCAGACGGCAAGATGTACGCCATCAACCCCGAGGCCGGCTACTTCGGCGTGGCCCCCGGCACCAACATGAAGACCAACCCGAACTGCATGCTGAGCCTGCACAAGGACGTGATCTTCACCAACGTGGCCCTGACCGACGACGGCGACGTCTGGTGGGAAGGCATGGAAAAAGACACCGGCAAGCTGCCAGACCATCTGATCGACTGGCAGGGCAAGGACTGGACGCCCCAGATCGCCAAGGAAACCGGCGCCAAGGCGGCCCACCCCAACGCCCGCTTCACGATCGCTGCCACCAACAACCCCGCACTCGACCCCCAGTGGGACGACGCCAACGGCGTGGCGATCGACGCCATGATGTTCGGTGGCCGCCGCTCGACCACCGTGCCGCTGGTCACCGAGGCCCGCAGCTGGACCGAAGGTGTGTACATGGCCGCGACCATGGGCTCCGAGACCACCGCCGCCGCCTTTGGCGCGCAGGGCGTGGTGCGCCGCGACCCCTTCGCCATGCTGCCGTTTTGCGGCTACAACATGAGCGACTACTTCCAGCACTGGCTGGACATGGGTGCCAAACAGCAAGCCGCCGGCTACAAGCTGCCCGCCATGTACTGCGTCAACTGGTTCCGCAAGGACGAGAGCGGTTCGTTCGTGTGGCCCGGCTACGGCGACAACATGCGCGTGCTCAAGTGGATCATCGACCGCCTCGAAGGCAAGGCCGCCGGTCAGCAGACCATGTTCGGCATCGCCCCAACTTACGCCGAGATCAACTGGAACGGCATCGAGTTCAGCGCTGAACAGTTCGCCAAGGTCACCAGCATCGACAAGGCCGCCTGGGCCGAGGAGTTCAAGCTGCACGACGAGCACTTCGCCAAGCTGGCCCAGCGCCTGCCCGAGGCCTTGCTGGACACGCGTGCCGATCTGGAAAAGCGCCTGATCGCTGCTTGATCCAAACGCTCACGAATCGGGTCCAGCGCCCACCCGGCGCCTGACCTTGCGACCGCCCCGGCCACAAACCGGGGCGGTTTTTTTTCAGCGCTTCAGCGCGGTGCAGCTTTTCCCCTGTGCGCGTGCAAGACAGGGGAAACATGGCTGGCCCATCGACAATGGAGAGATGTCGCCATCCAGTTCCCCCGAATTCCGCCAGCGTCTGGCCCTCATGCTGCTGTGGGTGGCCCCGGCCATGTGGACCGTCAATTACCTGGTGGCCCGCACCGCGCCGGGCATCGTCCAGCCGCATGTGCTGGCCCTGGGCCGCTGGGCGCTGGCGGGTGCGATTCTGATTTTCATTGCCCGCCGCGAGCTGCGGCGCCAGCGGCAGCACATCCTGGGCGCGGGCTGGCAGTACCTGGTGCTCGGCGCGCTGGGCATGCTGGTCTGCGGGGCCTGGGTGTACATCGGTGCGCGCACCACCTCGGCCATGAACATCGCGCTGATCTATGCCGCCTCGCCGGTGCTGATTGCGCTGGGCGCCGTGTTTTGGCTGGGCGAACGCCTGTCCTGGCGGCAGGCCACGGGCGTGGTCCTGGCGCTGGCGGGTGTGTTCCATGTGGTGGTCAAGGGCCAGTGGCTGCGCCTGTCGCAGGTGCAGTGGGTGCCGGGGGATGCCTGGATCGTCGCTGCCGTGATCGCCTGGGCCGCCTATGCCCTCTTGCAAAAGAAGTGGAGCAGCCCGCTGAGCTCAACCGCCCGCCTGGCCGCGATCTGCATGGGTGGCGTGCTCACACTGCTGCCCTTCGCCCTGTGGGAATGGGTGCAGGCCGACCGGCCCGAATGGAGCTGGGCCGCCAGCGGCTTGGTGCTGGCCGCCGGACTGGTACCCGGCGTGGGGGCTTACTGGGCTTACGGGTTTGCGCAAAAAGTGCTGGGCGCCAGCCGCGTGGCCGCCAGCCTCTACCTGGGGCCGCTGTATGGCGGCGTCACCGCCTGGCTGGTGCTGGGCGAGCCCATGGGCTGGCACCACCTGGGCGGGGCTGCGCTGATCCTGCCGGGCATCTGGCTGGCGTCGCGCAAGTAGGCCGCCCCCCTGAGCGACGAAAAAAGCCTCCCGAAGGAGGCTCTTTCAAAACAGCGCTTCTGAACGATCAGATGTAGTAGAGGCGGTCGCGCAGGATGCGGGCGACTCGGCGCTGGGTCAGGTCCATGACATCCTTGGCTGGCGTGGAGCCGCTGCGGTCGAGCGCGGCCTGCAGGTCGGCCATCAGGCGGGCGTCGGTCTGGGCCATGGTCCACAGGCGCTCGTCGGCACGGCGCTGAGCCACACCGGCAGACCAGGCATCCAGGGCGCTCATGGCCTTGCGGGCCACCACACGAGTGATGCCGCGCAGCAGCACGATGGCGGCCACGGCAATGCCCCACAGCACCAGCCAGGCCGCCATCTCGTGGCGCTCGGCCCAGCTGTCCAGCAGCTGGTCAGCCAACACCACCAGAGCGGACACGCCAGCCGCCAGCAGCAGGCTGGCCAAGGCGCGAGAGGAGGTGCGTTCGACGGGTGCCCCCAGAGGAGCGGAGGTGTGTGCTTGTGCGTTCATTTTCATCCCTTCGTATCAATTTATCTGGTTTTGGCAGGTTCATTGACAAAACCACAGGGCAGATATTAGGGTTTCCACTGGTGTTGTTCAACTTTATATTGATGATGTGTATCATTCACGTTAGTGATGTCTATGTCGAACCGCCCGTCGTTTTCTTTTCGCACCCTGGACCTGAACCTGCTTCGGGTGTTTGACGAGGTCATGGCCGAGCGCAGCCTGACGCGGGCGGCCCGCAACCTCTCGCTGACACAGCCGGCCGTGAGCAACGCGCTGCGACGGTTACGCGACAGCCTGGGCGACGAGCTGGTGCGGCGCTCAGGCCAGGGGGTGGAGCCCACAGCACATGCGCTGGCTCTGTGGCCCAGCGTGCGCCAAGCCTTGCGCCAGCTGCAGACGGCCATCGTGCCCAGCAGCTTTGTGCCGGCAGAAGCCAGCAGCACCTTTGTGCTGGCCATGGCCGACGCCACCGCCGCCGAACTGATGGGCGGCTTGGCCATCCGCCTGCAGCAGACGGCACCGGGCGTATCGGTGCGCGTGGTCCCGCTGACCACTCGCGACCCGCGCCGGTTGTTGACGGACGGCATGGCTGACCTGGCGCTGGGCTACTTCCCGGCCGTGCTGACCGATCTGACCGCACGCGCACAGACCGGTGAGCCCATCAACTTTGTCCACCAGCGCCTGTATGCGGGCGAATACGTGTGCGTGATGCGCAAGGGCCACCCGCTGGCCGACACCCCGCTCACGCTCGACAGCTATTGCGCCGCGCGCCACCTGCTGGTGAGTTTTTCGGGCCGCCCCTACGGCTATGTCGATGAGGCGCTCTCTTCGATCGGGCGCCAGCGCCGCATCGTGCTCACCGTGAACCAGTTCTTCACCGCCGGCCGCGTGGTGGTCAATTCCGATTTGCTGACGGTGCTGCCCTGGCACTTCGTGCCGACCACCGGCATGAGCGACCAGCTCGTGGTGCGCCAGCTGCCACTGGATGTGCCACCGGTGCACGTGGAGGCGCTGTGGCACGAACGCCAGCACGATCACCCGGCCCACCAGTGGCTGCGCCAGCAACTGCTGGAAGTCGCCCAGGCCGCATTCGCCAACGGGCGCACACCGGAGGCCGGCACATGAGGCTGCAATTGCTGTCGGACCTGCATCTGGAAAGCAACCCCGGTTTCACGCCCGAGCCTGCGCCTGATGTTGACCTGCTGGTGCTGGCTGGCGACATCGGCTCCTACCAGAGCGGCTCGGCCCTGTCCACGCTGGACGACCCCGATTTCGGCCTTGGCCGCTTCTCGCCGCTGCGCGGCTGGCCAGTGCCGGTGCTCTTCGTGCCAGGCAACCACGAGTACGACGCTCTGGACTTTGACGAGGCCCACGCGCGCCTGCGCGAGACCTGCGCGCGGCTGGGCATCGTCTGGCTGGAGCGCGAAACGCATGTGCTGCAGGGCGTGCGCTTTGTCGGCACCACCTTGTGGTCCGACTTTGACGCACTCGGCCCGCTGGCGGGACAGCCTCTGCCCGATCTGCCCGCGCAGCACGCCCTGCCCGGCAGCTACACCGCGCAGCTCAAGGCACGCGAAAAAGCCTTTCGTGCTGCCAACTGGTACCTGCGAAAGACCGGCACCACACGCCACGGCGAACCGTGGCTGGCGCAGCAGGTGCGCGAGCAGGCGCTGATCTGCCAGCAATGGCTGACCGACACACTGCGCCAACCCCACAAAGGCCCCACCGTGGCGGTGACGCATTTCGCACCCAGCCTGCGCAGCGCCGATCCGCGCTACGGTCTGGTGCCAGGCACAGCGGGCTTTTGCAATGCACTCGATGCACTCTTGCCCCACGCACAACTGTGGCTGCACGGACACCTGCACTGCCCCAGCGACTACACACAGGAAGGCTGCCGCGTGGTGGCCAACCCCTTGGGCTACGCCGGCAAGGGGGAGCAAGCGCGTTTTGTGCCGCAATGCACGCTCGCCATTTCACAGGCTGTGACTACAATCAATTCAGACACAACCCCCTGAAGGAGTCCCTCTGATGAAGATCCTGCTCGCCGTCGATGGCAGTGCCTACACCAAAAAAATGCTGGCTTATCTGGCCACGCATGAAGAATGGCTGGCGCCTACCAACAGCTTCACCCTGCTGACGGTGCAGGCCCAGCTGCCCGCGCATGCCCGCCGCGTGGTGGGCAAGGAAGCCACGGACACCTGGTACCGCGAGGAATCCGAGAAAGTGCTCGGCCCGGCCACAAATTTCCTGATGCGCCACGGCATCAACCCCAAAACCGTGTCCAAGGTCGGCCACGCCGGCGAAACCATCTGCAAGGTGGCCGAGTCAGGCAAGTTCGACATGGTCGTCATGGGTTCGCACGGCCACGGCGTGTTTGGTAACCTGGTGATGGGCTCGGTCGCCACGCAGGTGCTGGCCCACAGCAAGGTGCCGGTGCTGATGGTTCGGTAAGCATTGCCTTGTGGGAGCGCGCCCCTGCGCGCGAAGCATTTCGGCCGCAGGGGCGGCCTCCCACAACACACAGGATCAGACCGCCTGCACACCCGCGCGACCGGCCACCACTTCAAAGCGGGCTTGGTCGCGCAACACGCTGTCCGATTGAACCGGATGCGGCGTGGCCCTGAAGGCGACAGACACGCCATCCGCACGAACTTCCAACAAGGTGTAGCCGCGCTCGTCCGAGCGCGCATGGCGGATGTCCGGGTTGTTGTCCCGGATGGCAGCCAGCATGCTCTCGCCCATTCCGCGTGAACTGATGGACGTGGTCACGATCTCGCTGGCCACCACGGGCGACTGCGCGTCGTTGGGCCGCACGCGCAGATTGGCCGCCACGTTCATGTGCACATCCCCGCCCAGCACCAGGGCGTTGTGCAATTTCATGTCGGCCATGCCCGAGAGCAGGCGCTCGCGCGCCATCGGGTAACCATCCCAGGCGTCGTTGAAGCTGCTGCGCCCCAATGGCGTGGCCACGCCCGAAGAACTCATCTGCGTGGACTGCGCGATCAGCTTCCAGCGTCGGGGGCTGTCGGCCAGGCCTTGCATCAGCCAAGCTTCCTGCGCGCTGCCCAGCATGCTGCGGCGCGCATCCTGCAAGGCATCGCAACCCACCACCACGCGGGCACCTCCACGGTTCGGGTCGGGGCAGGCCTGGTGGTCGCGGTACTGGCGGCAGTCCAGCGTCCACACATCGGCCAGTTGCCCCCAGGCCATGCGGTCGTGGATGCGCATCTGGTGGGGCACCTGCGGGTCCGGGCCCACGCGCACCGGCATGTGTTCGAAATAGGCCTGGTAGGCAGCGGCGCGGCGGCGCAGGAACACCGCCGGGTCGGAATAGTCCCGGTCCAGGTCATTGGCGTAGTCGTTGACCACCTCGTGGTCGTCCCAGGTCATCACCCAAGGGTGCGCGGCATGGCAGGCACGCAGGTCGGCATCGCCCTTGTACTGCGCATGGCGGGCGCGGTATTCGTCAAGTGTTTTCGGCACGCCCCCTTTGTGGGTGCGGATGCGGTATTTGGGGTTGGTGCTTTCGTAGATGTAGTCGCCCACAAACAGCACGAAGTCCAGATCGCGCTGCGCCATCTCGCGGTGCGCCACATAGTGGCCCTGTTCGTAATGCTGGCACGAGGCCTGGCCAATGCGCAGCTGCGGCACGCGCGCGTCGGGCGCGGGCGCGGTGCGGGTGCGCCCGACCGGACTGCTCGCACTGCCACACACAAAGCGGTACCAGTAGGTGCGTCCAGGCTGCAAGCCCTGGGCCAGCACATGCACGCTGTGGCCACGGCGGCCATCGGTGTCCACCTGCCACTGGCGCACCGGCTGACGCAAGGCATCGTCGGCAAACACCTCGCACAGCACGGTCTGCGGCAAGCTCTGCCAGGCGGCATCTGCCTCGGCAAACACCAGGCGCGTCCACAGCACGACACTGTCGGGCCGGGGCTGGCCGCTGGCCACGCCCAATGCAAACGGATTGGTCTGCCAGGCGGGACCGGCAGGCCGGCGTCCACTGGCGTGCGCCGGTCCCACGCGGGCCCAGGCCGACAGGGCCCAGGCCAGGGCCAGCCGGTTCAGGTCTCTTCTTTGCATCTTGTCCGGACTTTCCTCAGCTCAATGCAGCCACCGGTCCACGCGCTGGTGCAGAAAATCCAGCACCAGGGCGTCAAAGGCATCGGGCGCCTCCAGGTTCTGCCAGTGGCCCACGCCAGGCATCTGCACCCAGCGGCTGCCGTGGATTTTGCCCGCCATGCGTTCAATCGCGCGGCCGGGTGCAACAGGGTCCTGTTCGCCTGTGATCAACAAGGTCGGCACGTGGATGTGGGCCAGTGCGGCATCGCGGTCAAACGCGGCTTGCGCCTGCAGGGCCAACCGGTAGGTCACCGGTGACACCTGGGCCATGCAGTGACGCGCCAGCTGCACCCCCTCGGCCAGCGCCAAAGGGCCGGTCTGTCCGGGCAGCACCGTCTTGGCGAGTGCAAGCATGTCGTTGGCAGAGGCATCGAGCAAGGCGATTTGCCGCTGCGCTTCTTCGGCCCAGCCGGAATCCGGGCCACTGGTGCTGCCACTGAGCACCAGCCGGCTGACCAGTTCCGGACGACGCATCACCACCTCCTGCGCCACCATGCCGCCCAGCCCATGGCCCAGCAGCACCACCGAGCGCTGCGGGTCTTGGGCCTCGGGCGGTGACAAAGCCTCGATCAGGTGGATGCAGCTTTGCGCCAGCCCCCGTACGCCATAGGGCTCGACCGGGGCGCTGAGACCATAGCCAGGCATGTCCCAGGCAATTGCACGGAAACCCTGCAGGGCATAGTGCTCGACCTGCGGCGCGAAACTGCGGTAACCGCCAGCGGCGCCGTGCAGCATCAGCACCGTCGGACCCGCGCCCAGCGCGGTGAAATGAGGCAACAACATGCGGCCATGTTACCCGCACGCAGACGACAGACCCCCTGCCTGGCCAGGTTCAGAATGGCGGTATGAATCCTGTTCAACGCAAAGACCACCTCGACGGCCTGGCCATCGGCATTCTGGTGCTGTGCTGCATGTTCTGGGGGCTGCAGCAGATTCTGGTCAAGCTCACCCTGCCCGAGGTACCCCCCGTCATGCAGGCAGCACTGCGCTGTGTGGGGGCCACGCTGTTGCTGTTCGTCTGGTGCCGCTGGCGCGGTATTGCATTGTTCCGACGCGACGGCAGCTTGTGGGCGGGCCTGCTCGCCGGCGCCCTGTTCGCGGCCGAATTCGCCTTCATTTACCAGGGCCTGCTGCACACCAGCGCATCCCGGCTGACGGTGTTCCTCTACACCTCGCCGTTCTGGGTGGCGGCCTTGGTGCCTGTGTTTGTGAAATCCGAGCACCTGCGTCCGCTGCAATGGCTGGGACTGGTCTGCGCCTTCATCGCCGTGGTGTTTGCGCTGCGCGAGGGCATGGGCGGCGGCAGCGCTCGCGGCGACCTGATGGGTCTGCTGGCTGGCGCCTTCTGGGGGCTGACCACCGTGTCGATCCGCGCCACCAACCTCACGCGCATCTCGCCCGAAAAATTGCTCTTCTATCAGATCGCCTTCACGGCCGTGTCCTTGTCGGGGGTGTCGCTGGCCCTGGGAGAAACCTGGTCGTTCAACTGGAGCCGCATGGCATGGACCATCATGGCGGTTCAGGCTGGTGTGGGCGCCTTTGCCAGCTACCTGGTCTGGATGTGGATGCTCGGGCGCTACCCCGCCACCAAGATTTCCGTATTCGTGTTCCTCACGCCGCTGTTCGCACTGCTGTTTGGCGCCTTGCTGCTGGGCGAAGCCGTGACCCCCACCTTGCTGGCGTCGCTGGCGCTGGTGGCGGCTGGCATCGTGCTGGTGAACCGCCGGCCGGCATGAGTGCGAGTGGCCCGCCTCCCCGATAATGGCGGGTTTCACGTATCTGCTGCGGAGAACAACACATGAGCACCTTTGTCACCACCGGCGCCCGCGCCATTGGCCTGGCCACCCTGGCCGCCGACGGCACCGTTCTGGACACCTGGTTCCCGACACCTGAATTGATGGATGGCATTGCCGCCAGCGGCAGCACCCGCCTGACCGAAGCCGAGGCCGTGGCGGCCCTGGGCGCTGAGGTGGCCAAGGCCCTGGCACCTTGCAGCGTGCGCAACACCACCGTGGTCGCCGTGCGCACCGAAATCAAGAGCCTGGCCGATGCGCCCGCCGACACCCACGACGCCTACCTGCGCCTGCACCTGCTCAGCCACCGCCTGGTTCAGCCGCACGGCGCCAACGTGACCGGCATCTTCGGACTGCTGGCCAACGTGGCCTGGACCAACTTCGGCCCCTGCGCCATTGCCGACGTGCCCGCCGCCCGGCTCAAAGCACGCGCCGCCGGCCGCATGCTCGATGTCAAGGGCGTGGACAAGTTCCCGCAGATGACCGATTACGTGATCCCGAGCGGCGTGCGCATCGCCAACGCCGACCGCGTGCGCCTGGGCGCGCACCTGGCCAGCGGCACCACCGTCATGCACGAGGGCTTTTGCAACTTCAACGCCGGCACCTTGGGCGCCAGCATGGTCGAAGGCCGCATCAGCGCGGGCGTGGTGGTCGATGACGCCAGCGACATCGGTGGCGGCGCGTCCATCATGGGCACGCTCTCGGGTGGCGGCAAGGAAGTCATCAAGGTGGGCAAGCGCTGCCTGCTGGGGGCGAATGCCGGCATCGGCATCTCGCTGGGCGACGACTGCGTGGTCGAAGCCGGCTGCTACATCACTGGCGGCAGCCGCGTGCAGCTGCCCGACGGCAGCACCGTCAAGGCCAAGGAACTGTCCGGCAAGAACGGCATCCTGTTCCGCCGCGATTCGCAAAGCGGCGCGCTGCACGCCATCCCGCGCAACAAGAGCTGGGGCGAGCTGAACGCCGAGCTGCACAAGAACTGAGCTTGTCCATGGCCACCTTGCCCAACACCCAACTCCTGATCGGCACTGCCAGCGCCGTGTGGCTGATCGGGGCCGCCGTGGCCGGGCATTTCCTGTGGTCGGGCGTGCCGTGGATCGTGGTCATGCTGTTGGCCGCCATGGCTGAACTGATGGTGTTGATCATCTGGCTTTTGGGCAGCACTTTTCATGACCCAGCCAAGCGCTGGGACCTGCCGCCCAACCCGGCTGACGCGCAGCGCGGCTGGCGCGGTGTCCTGGGGCGTGCGCGTCATGCAACGCAGGCGGCGGGCCGCTTCATGCGCCAGAAAGTGCTGCGCAAGCCCGCCAAGGCCTGAGGTTCAGCAGCGCTCGAACACCGTCACATTGGCCATGCCACCGCCTTCGCACATGGTCTGCAGGCCATAGCGGCCTCCGGTGCGGTGCAAGGCGTGGATGAGCGTGGTGGCCAGCCGCGTACCCGACGCACCCAGCGGGTGCCCCAGTGCGATGGCCCCGCCCTCGGCATTGAGCCGCGCGGGATCGGCATGCAGCGCCCTTTGCCAGGCCAGCGCCACGCTGGCAAACGCCTCGTTGACTTCGTAGAGGTCGATGTCTTGCAGGCGCATGCCGGCCTTGTGCAACGCACGCTGCGTGGCCGGGATCGGGGCCTCGAGCATGATGACCGGGTCATGGCCCAGCACGCTCATGTGGTGGACACGCGCCAGCGGCTCTGCACCCAGGGCTTTCAGGCCGCGTTCATTCACCACCATCACGGCCGAAGCGCCGTCGCAGATCTGGCTGGCGTTGGCCGCGCTGACCACGCCACCTTCCTGCAACAGCTTGACGCTGGCGATGCCTTGCAGCGTCGCGTTGGCGCGCACGCCTTCGTCCTGCGTGTGCAGCTCGCCCAGCGGACCGGCTTCGGCACTGCGGGCCTGCACCGGCACGATCTGGCCCGCCCAGTGCTCACGGGCCTGCGCCGCACGCTGGTGGCTTTGCAGGGCATAGGCATCCAGTTCATCGCGGCTCAGGCCGTATTTGCGCGCCATCTGCTCGGCGCCGCTGAACTGGCTGAACACCACACCGGGGTAACGCTGCTGCATCTGTTCGCCGACGTAACCCCCCAGGCCCGCTTTGTCAGCCAGGCTGTTGGGCGAGAACATGGGCACACGGCTCATGCTTTCGACACCACCGGCAATCACCACATCCATGCTGCCGCTCATCACGGCCTGCGCGGCAAAGTGCAGCGCCTGCTGGGATGAGCCGCATTGCCGGTCCACCGAAGTGCCGGGCACCGATTCGGGCAGGCGCGACGACAACACCGCATTGCGCGCGACGTTGCTGGCCTGCTGGCCCACCTGACTGACACAGCCCCAGATGACATCTTCCACCAGGGCAGGGTCGGCACCGGTCCGGTCCAGCAAGGCATTGATGACCTGGGCCGACAGATCGGCCGGATGCCAGCCGCTGAGGCGACCGCCACGCTTGCCGCCTGCGCTGCGCAGGGCGGCGACGATGAATGCTTCCATCGTTTGTCCTTGGTGAGTTGATCTTTTTGTGGGGGGCTGGATCAGGCGGTCCTGGCCAGGTGCTCGCGCGCCAGGTTCACATACCAGTCCAGGCAACCCGGGTTGGCCATGGCGTCCTTGTTGACGACTTTCTCCAGTGGGTGACCGAGCATGAGCTTCTTGATCGGCAATTCCTGCTTCTTGCCCGACAGCGTGCGCGGGATCTCGGCCACCTGAAAAATTTCGTTGGGGATGAAGCGTGGACTGAGTGCGGTCTTGATCGCGTCGTGGATGCGTTTTCTGAGCGCATCGTCGAGCGACACGCCGGCACGCAGCACCACGAACAGCGGCATGTAGCTTTCCTTGCCCAGGTACTCCAGGTCGACCACCATCGAGTCCATCACCTCGGGCAAGGCCTCGACCGCGCTGTAGAGCTCGCTGGTGCCCATGCGCAGGCCGTGGCGGTTGATGGTCGCGTCGCTGCGGCCGAAGATCACGCAGCCTTCACCTTTTCCATTCGCGTCGCCGATGCGCAGCCAGTCGCCGTGGCGCCAGACGCCGCCCATCTCGGCCGGGCCATCGCCGCCACCCGGCTTTCGGCCATGGCCCGCAGGGTACATCTCGAAGTAGCTCGCCAGATAGCGGGCGTTGTCCTTGTCGTTCCAGAAGTACAGCGGCATGGACGGGATGGGCTGGGTGCAGACGAGTTCGCCCACTTCGCCCGTCACCGGCTCGCCGGCTTCGTTCCAGGCTTCGACCGCACAGCCGAGTTCGCGGCACTGCATGACGCCGGGCTCCTGCGGCAGTTCGCGGTGGCCACCGACAAAGGCCCCTGCGAAATCGGTGCCACCGGAAATGTTGCACCACCAGATGTCTTCACCTTTGAACAGATCACCATGTTTGGCACGCAGTTGCCGGAACTGCTCGGTGCCCCAGGTCTGGGTTTCAGGCGATAACGGAGAGCCGGTGGTGCCCAGTGCCCGCACTCGCGACAGGTCACCGCATTGCGACAAATCGACACCGGCCTTCTGGCAATTGGCGTAAAAGGCCGCCCCTGCACCGAAGAACGTCACGCCTTGCTCCGAGGCAAAGCGCCAGAGCAGGCCCCAGTCCGGGTTGTCCTTGCTGCCACCGGGGTTGCCGTCGTAGATCACGCAGGTCACGCCGTTGAGCAGGCCCGCCACCTGGGCGTTCCACATGACCCAGCCGGTCGAGCTGTACCAGTGAAAGCGCTCGCCCCAGGAGTTGGGGTGGTAGCTGCAGCCCACGTCGTTGTGCATGATCTTGTTGGCCAGGGCCACGATGACGGTGCCGCCATGCCCATGCACGATGGGCTTGGGCAGGCCGGTGGTGCCGCTCGAATAGACGATCCACAGCGGGTGGTCAAACGGCAGCCACATGGGTTCGAAGGTGGCCACCGCCTCGTCGTGACGCGCCACCGTGGCGCTCATGCGCACGCTGGCGGCCACATCGCAGCTGGCCAGATCGGCCGTGCCCAGGTTGTCGTGCAGCACCACATGCTGCACGCTGGGCAGTGCGTCCTTGAGTTCCTGCACCACCGTCATGCGGTCAAAGTCGCGGCCACCGTAGCTCACCCCATCGACAGCGATCAGCACCTTGGGCTCGATCTGTTTGAAGCGATCGAGCACGGCGTTGGTGCCCATATCGGGGGCGCAGATGCTCCAGACACCCCCCACGCTCACCGTGGCCAGGAAGGCAACCATGGCCTCGGGAATGTTGGGCAGGTACGCCGCCACGCGGTCACCGGGCTGCACGCCCTGCGCCTGCAAATGCAAGGCCATCGAGGCCACCTGGCGACGCAGCTCGGGCCAGCTGATTTCGCGGTGTTCCCCCTTCTCGTTTCGGCTGATGACGGCCGGAAAGCCGGCCGCATGTGCGGGCTGTACATGGCGCAGCACCTGGTGGGCGTAGTTGGTCTTGGCCCCCGGAAACCAGACCGCCCCGGGCATGACGTTTTTGGCCAGCACCGCGGTGTGCGGCGTGGGCGACTCCATCTCGAAATAGTCCCAGATGCTTTGCCAGAAAGCATCGAGATCGGTGATGGACCAGCGCCAGAGCTCGTGGTAGGTCGGGAAACTCAGGCCTCGCTGATCGCGCAACCAGTCCTGGTACAGGCGGATCTGGGGGACATACGGTGGACGTGTGTGCATGGTGTGACTCATGGGGCGCAGGGTAGCGGCGCCCTTGAGCGCCGTGCAGCACTTTGGTGACAGATGAACAATGTCTGTAGGAGGGCACCCCATGCGCGCGAATTGGTGCGTCCATGCAACAGTTTTCGCGCGCAGGGGCGCGCTCCTACAAGACAGTGAGGGGCTAGGTCAGCCGCCCTGCTTGATGCGTTCGCTTTTCCAGTACACATCGTCGCCACCGTGCATGCGGTTGAGCACGCGCGCGAGCACGAACATCAGGTCCGACAGACGGTTGAGGTACTGGCGCGGCGTGTCGTTGAGGGCCTCTTCATTGCCCAGGGCCACGACCTCACGTTCGGCGCGGCGCGCCACGGTGCGGCACACATGGGCCTGGGCGGCGGCGCGTGTGCCCGCCGGCAGGATGAACTCCTGCAGCTTGGGCAATTGCCCGTTGTAGCGTTCGAGGGCCTCATCCAGCGCGATCACGGCCTCGGGCTTGAGCAGTTCAAAACCCGGGATCGACAGCTCGCCACCCAGATTGAAAAGCTGGTGCTGGATCTCGACCAGCAGCTCGCGCACATCGGGCGGCATCTCTTCGCAAAGCAGCAGGCCAATGTGGGAATTGAGTTCATCCACATCGCCCATGGCGTGCACGCGCAGGCTGTTTTTGGACACGCGCTGGTTGTTGCCCAGGCCGGTGGTGCCGTTGTCCCCGGTGCGGGTGGCGATTTGGGAGAGTCGGTTGCCCATGGTGCGTCTCAATCCTGTTTTTTTGCTGCGCTGCATTGTCGGGCATGTCCCCTTGTCTTGTCTGACACAGGACAACCCCGCTCGCCAGTCCAGAGTAAACTGACAAACATATGACGATTGGCCGTCCACCTTGGCGACGGCCCACTGGAGACTGCCCATGAACGCCCCCACCCCTGCCGCCCACCTGGCCGTTGCCCAGCGCGATGTGCCCGCAGCCTTTCTGGAAGCCCTCAAGGCCCGCTTTGGCGACAACTGCTCCACCGCCCAGGTGATCCGCGAGCAGCACGGGCGTGACGAGTCGGCTTTCACCACCGTGCCGCCGCCGGCCGCCGTGGTGTTTGCCGAATGCACCCAGGACGTGGCCGACGCGGTCAAGTTGTGCGCGCAACACCAGGTGCCGGTGATTCCGTTTGGCGTGGGCTCCTCGCTCGAAGGGCACCTGCTGGCGGTGCAAGGCGGCATCAGCATCGATCTGACCCGCATGAACAAGGTGCTGTCCATCAACCCCGAAGACCTGACGGTGACGGTGCAGCCAGGCGTCACGCGCAAGCAGCTCAACGAAGAGATCAAGTCCACAGGCCTGTTCTTCCCGATCGACCCGGGTGCCGACGCCACCATTGGCGGCATGAGCGCCACACGCGCCAGCGGTACCAACGCCGTGCGCTACGGCACCATGCGCGAGAACGTGCTGGCGCTCGAAGTGGTGACCGCCAGCGGCGAAATCATCCGCACCGGCACGCGAGCCAAAAAATCGAGCGCCGGCTACGACCTCACGCGCCTGTTTGTGGGCAGTGAAGGCACGCTGGGCGTGATGACCGAAATCACGGTGCGCCTGTATCCGCTGCCCGAAGCGATTTCGGCCGCCATCTGCTCTTTCCCCAGCATCGCCGACGCGGTGCATACCGTGATCGAAACCATCCAGCTGGGCGTGCCGATCGCCCGCGTGGAACTGATCGACCACAACTCGGTGCGCATGGTCAACGCTTACGCCAAACTGGGCCTGCGCGAAGAACCGATGCTGCTGATGGAGTTCCACGGCTCACCGGATGGCGTGAAGGAACAGGCCGAGACCGTGCAGGCCCTGGCCAGCGAGCACGGCGGCCAGTCGTTCGAGTGGGCGACCACCCCCGAAGAACGCACCCGGCTGTGGACCGCACGCCACAACGCCTACTTTGCGGCCATCCAGAGCAAACCCGGCTGCCGCGCGATTTCCACCGACACCTGCGTGCCCATCAGCAAGCTGGCCGACTGCCTGCTGGACTCGATTGCCGAAGCCGATGCTTCGGGGATCCCGTATTTCCTGGTCGGCCACGTGGGGGATGGGAACTTCCACTTCGGCTACCTGATCGACCCCAACAACCCCGCCGAGTTCGAGGCCGCAGAACAGCTCAACCACCAGCTGGTGGCCCGCGCCCAACGCCTGGGTGGCACCTGCACCGGCGAACACGGCATCGGCCTGCACAAGATGGGTTTCCTGATCGACGAAGCCGGCGAAGGTGCGGTGGACATGATGCGCACGATCAAGCACGCGCTCGACCCGCACAACATCATGAACCCGGGCAAGATCTTCCGCTGGTAAGCCCCGATCGTCCCTGCGGGAGCGCGCCCCTGCGCGCGAACAGGCCTTCGGCCGCAGGGGCGGGTCTTACATGGGCGGGGTGGCAGGCCGCAGCAACATGTGCTCGACGCGGGCGCAAAGCTCGGCGGGCTCAAAGGGCTTGAGCATGACCGCGCTCAGGCCTGCGGCCCGAAAGGCCTCCAGATCCGCCGGGTTCACATTGGCCGTCAGACCCAGCACCGGCAGGTGCTGCCACGCCGGGTTCTGACGCAAAAGGCGCGTGGTCTCGATGCCGTCCATCACCGGCATCACCATGTCCATCAGCACCAGGTCCACGGGGCCCTGCGCCAGCAGATCCAGGCACTGCTGCCCGTCCACCGCTTCCAGCACCTCGGCCTGGGGCCAGGCGTTTTGCAGCACCCGTTTGACCAGCAGGCGGTTGACCGGGTGGTCATCCACCACCAGCAAGCGCCAGGCGACGGTCTGGGTCTGCATCGGGGTCGGGCCTGCGTCGGCTGAACGCGCCGGCGCTTCAGCGGCGATCAAGGGCAAGCGGAACCAGAAGCGCGAGCCTTGACCCCATTCGCTTTCAAAGCCGATCTCGCCGCCAAGCAAGGCCACCAGCTGGCGTGAGATCGCCAGACCCAGACCATTGCCGCCATAGCGTGCATGGATGTCGCTGTCGGCCTGGCTGAAGCGGCTGAAAATTTTCGCCTGCTGGGCTTGGGCAATGCCGATGCCCGTGTCCTGCACCTCGAACAACACGCCCGGGTTCTGCCACCGCACCCGCAACACCACCTGACCGTGGTGGGTGAACTTGAGGGCATTGCCCAGCAGATTGACCAGCACCTGCATGAGGCGGTGACGATCGCTGTGCACCCACTGTGGCAGTTGCTCATCCAGTTCCAGGTGGTAGTCGAGCGCCATGCTCTGCACACGCGGACGAAACAGCTCAAAGGCATGCTGAACCACGCTGCGCAGCTCGAAGGTTTCCGGATGGACCACCAGCTTGCCGGCTTGCAATTGCGAGTAATCCAGGATGTCGTTGATCACCGTCATCAAATGATCGGCCGACTGGCGCGTGTGGTTGAGCACCTTGAGCGCTTCGGGCCGGTCCTGCACGCGGGACAGCAGCAAGGCATTGAAGCCCAGAATCGCATTCATCGGCGTGCGCAGCTCATGGCTCACGGTGCCAATGAAATATTCGCGCATCTGCAGGGTGTGTTCGAGCGCCTGACGCTGACTTTCGAGCTCTCGCTGGTGGTCGCGGCTGTCCTGCAGGGCTTGCCGGTATTGCCGCTCGTAAATGAACGGCACGATGATGAGCACGCCCGTGATCATGCTGAAGGTGAACCACGATGAAAACACGTGCTGATCGCCCGCCTCGAACGGGGCTATGCGACCGGTGGCGGTGAACCAGGCCATGGCCAGTTGCGCCACCAGCACCACCCCTGCCCACACCATGCCGGCGCGCCGGCCATGGACGTAAAAGGGCAGCAAGGGCAGCATCAGCAGCCAGCCCAGCCGTGGCGAAAACACACCGCCCGCATGCCATGTGGCAAACAGGATCAGCACCAGCCCGGCGCTGGTGCCGATGTGCACCGCCGGCACCAGTCCCAGTCCGCGCTGCACCGCCACCATCAGGCCCAGCAGCAAGCCCACCATGGGCAGGAACAGCCAAGGCCCGTTCTGGTAAGGGCTGATGGCAACAAACACCAGCAGGATGGCGATCACGAGCCAGGCGAACATGAAGGCATATGCCAGCTTGCCTTCGCGGAAACGGCTCGGGAAACGGGCCATCAACCATTGCAGCCAATGTGGTCTGGACGGGTTCATGCCAGGCTCCGCACACGCCGGATTTGCCGGTTCACGCTGCGCACCAGGCTGTCGGTGTCCATGGGCTTGTGCAGCACGTCGTCCATGCCGGCGGCCAGGCAACGCTCACGCTCGACCGGGTTGGTGTTGGCCGTGAGCGCAATGATGGGCATGCGCGCCGTGATGGCCGGAAAACGCTGGCGGATCTGCTGCGTCAGCTGTGTGCCGTCCATTTCCGGCATGACCATGTCCACCAGCGCCACATCAAAACCCTGCGCATCCAGCAGCTGCAGGGCTTCGGCACCACTGCCGGCCGTGGTGATGCGCGCATGGGCCCAGGTCTTTTGCAGTTGCAGCCGGGCCACCATGAGGTTGACCGCGTTGTCGTCCACCACCAGGATGTCCAGCGGCTGGTCCGTACGCAAGTCTGCCCCTGCGTCTTGCTGGGCCGAAGCGTCATCGTGCGCGGGCGCAAAGGGCACCACCAGCCAGAACACCGAACCCTGCCCAGGGGTGCTGCGCACCCCGATCTGTCCCCCGAACAGATGCACCAGCTTGTCGCAGATGGTCAGGCCCAGGCCGGTTCCGCCATAAGCACGGTTCGTCTGCACATCGGCATGTTCGAACCGGTTGAAGATATGGACCTGACGCTCGGGTGCAATGCCACGACCCGTGTCGTGCACCTCCAGGTGCAGACGATCCCCGGTCTGCCACACCCGCAGACAAACCTGACCCTTGGCCGTGAACTTGATGGCGTTGTCGAGCAAGAGGTCCAGCACCTGCAGCAGACGCTGGCGGTCCATGTGCACGCGCCGCGGCACACGGTCCACCCCTTCGAGCCGCCAGCCCAGGCCTTTTTGCTGTGCCTGCGGTTCGTGCCGGGCCATGAGCTCGTGCAGGCTGGCTGGCAAATCAAAGTCCTGCGGGTAAAGCTGCACCTTGCCGGCCTGCAGCTGCGAAAAGTCGAGGATGTCATTGACCACCTGCAGCAGGTGATCGGTTGAACGGCGAATGTGGTCCACCACCTCGACTTCCTGCGGACGGTCCGCCAGTTCACGGCGCAGCACACCGTTGAAGCCCAGGATGGCATTCATCGGCGTGCGCAGCTCATGGCCCACCGCCGCCACGAATTCGTCCTTGTGTGCCTGCGCCTGCATCAGTGCCTGGTGGGTGGACTCCATCTCTTTGCTGCGCCGTTCCAGTTCACGCAGCTGCAGCGCATGCATGTGGTCATACAGACGCACAGCGAACATCAGGTTCAGCAGGGCCAGCACCTGATTGACCAGCGCCCACGGCACCCCCAGCACAGCACTGTGGGTGTGGCTGCTGACCAGCCCCTGGTGCGAGGCCAGCAGCATGCCCAGAATCGTCAGTTCGATCAACCCAAGCCAGATCAAGGTCTGCCGTGGGCCGCGCAGCAAGAGCACCGGCACCGCCAGCACATTGAGCCAGACCATGGCGTTGGAGTTGATGCCGCCCGTGTGGGCAGCGATGTAGACCGCCATGAAACCGGCCACGAGCGTGGCCGCATGGAACAGCATGCGAAACAGGCCACGCACCCGCAGCCAGGCCAGCGGGAGCATCAGCACGATCAGGCCACAGGCGGCCCAGATCACCCGGCTGTCGTAGTCGCCAGAGGGCATCAGCGACACCAGGCCGCCAGTGACCAGAATCACCAGCAAATAAACGGCCAGCAAGGGGCGCCGCGACACCTCGCGCGCACCCTCGCGTTCATGCCAGAGGGAGAACACCTCTGACCAGGTCTTGCCCATGCCCTTGGTCCGCCCTGCGTCGAGCCTGATCAGCCGCGCAGCTTGTCGATCAGTCCGTTGAGCTCGTCGAGCGAGCCAAACTGGATGGTCATCTCGCCCATTTCCTCGATCTTGCCCAGGCGCTTGACGCGTTTTTTGACCTTGACTTCGACCTGTGCCATCAGCAGATCCGACAGCTCTTCTTCCACGCGTCGCACGTCACGCGATTTTTCTTTCTTGGGCTTTTGCGTGACCAGGTTGAACTCGGCACCGAGTTTCTTGGCCAGGCTCTCGGCCTCGCGCACCGACATCTTCTTCGCGGCGATCTGGTTGGCCGCGGTGATCTGGGTGGCTTTGTCGAGCACCAGCAGTGCACGCGCATGCCCCATGTCCAGATCGCCGGCCATCAGCATGGTCTGCACCGGCTCGGCCAGATTGAGCAAGCGCAGCAGGTTGCTGGCTGCACTGCGTGAGCGGCCAACGGCTTGGGCGGCAGCTTCGTGAGTGAGTCCAAACTCTCTCACCAGGCGTTGCAGGCCTTGGGCCTCTTCCAATGGGTTCAGGTCTTCACGCTGGATATTTTCGATCAGTGCCATGGCTGCAGCGGCCTCGTTGGGCACGTCGCGCACCAGCACGGGCACCCGGTCCAAGCCGGCCAGACGAGAGGCACGGAAGCGGCGCTCCCCGGCAATGATTTCGTACTTGCCGGCGTTGTCGCCCTCGGTCAGCTTGCGCACCAGAATCGGCTGCATGATGCCTTGGGCCTTGATGGACTCGGCCAGCTCGTACAAAGCGCCTTCGTCCATGCGGGTTCGTGGCTGGTACATGCCCGGGACCATGTCATCC